>JBBQXR010000282.1:0-4844 GCA_038209455.1 Acidimicrobiia bacterium | reverse complement strand
GACTCGGCGAGATCGACGTCGTCGAGGATCCGCCCCGCCGCCTGGTCCCGTTCGAGATACGGCAACAGGAACGCGGTGATGAACTGCAACGGTCGGTCCTGCTCGGTCGTCAGCAGCGGCAGGATCTTCTCTGGTTCGGTGACCAGCACCGTCTGCAACACCTCGTGACCGTGCACGGCGGAGTGAGCGAACATCAGTCCCGCCTCCACGAGGCTCGCGAAATCCGGCGAGCCCGCCACCGCTTCGGCGAGGCGACCGAAGAACCGTTCCATCTCCCAGCCGACCGCCGCCCGCAGCAGCTGATCCTTCCCGCCGGGGAACGCGCGGTACACCGTCGCCCGCGAGACGCCCGACTCCTTGACCACATCCTCGATGGTGGTCTTCGCGATGCCGAACCGCGCGACGCATTCGTACGCGCCCTCGAGCACCCGCTCGCGGACCGCGACCTCGTTGGAACTCACCCGATGACCGTCACCCGTCGACCGTCAACCGTCGAGGAGTGCGTCGAGCCCCACGGTGAGTCCCGCCTTGGAGCCGACCCGCCGAGCACCGAGCAGGACGCCCGGCATGAACGACGACCGGTCGAACGTGTCGTGGCGGATGGACAGCGACTGCCCGGTGGTGCCGAGCAGCACTTCCTGACTCGCGATCATTCCCCGCATCCGCACCGAGTGGACCCGGATCGCATCGTCGACGAGCCCGCCCCGGGCACCGGCGGCGATCACCGTCTTGGTGGGGTCGTCCGCCCACTCCTTCGAGGCTGCGGTCATCCGACGCGCGGTCGTCATCGCGGTACCCGACGGCGCGTCGATCTTCTGGTCGTGGTGGAGTTCGATGATCTCGGCGGTCTCGAACCACGGCGCCGCCAGTTCGGCGAAGCGCATCATCAGCACCGCGCCGATGGCGAAGTTCGCGGCGATCAATGCATTCGCCGAGGAGTGGGTGAAGAGTTCCGCGTATTCGTCGAGATCGTCGGTCGAGAACCCGGTCGTGCCGACGACGACGTGGATGTCGTGGGCCGCGCACCACCGGATGTTCTCGCGGGACGCGTCCAACACGGTGAAGTCGACTGCGACCTCCACCCCGGCCTCGACCATCGCCGTCGCGTCGGCAGCGACCTCGAGATCGGTCCCGGCGACCATGCCTCCCGCGCCGAACGGATCCACTGCGGCGACGAGTTCGAGGTCGGGCGCGTCGTGGACGGCCGCACAAATCGTCGAACCCATCCGACCTGCCGCACCGAACACCCCGACCCGGATCATGCGGGGAACACTACCGAGCCCACCATCCGTGGCCTCCGGCAATCGCGCGAGGGCGTCCGGCAGACTCACGAGATGGAGTTCGAGTTCCGGCCCCTCGTCGACGACGATCTGTTGACCATGTTCGGTTGGCTCAACGATCCCGAGGTGGTGCGCTGGTGGGAGGGCGACGATGTCAGCTGGACCGGCGTCGTGAGCGACTACAGCCCGAATCGCGAACCCGAATCCGTCGACCATTTCATCGCGTTCCTCGACGACGTGGCCGTCGGATGGATCTCGTGTTCGACGCTCACCGACTGGCCTGAGGAGGCCGCCGGCTGGATGCCCCACGGAGTCGACCTCCGATCCGGGACGATCGACTACCTCATCGGAGATGCCGGGCGCCGGGGCCAGGGCCTCGGCACCGCGATGATCGAACAGTTCGTCTCGGAAATCGGGTTCGGCGGGCACCCGACGTGGCCGCACATCGCGGTGGCGCCGATGGCCGCGAACGTCGCCTCGTGGCGAGCACTGGAAAAGGTCGGCTTCGTCGCTCGGGCCATCGTCCCCGATCGACTCGGAGATACCCAGTTGATGGTGCTCGAGCGGCCTCGGGGCGGTTGACGAACGGTCGGGTCAGGCCGCCAGGTCGGCGACGAGGTCCGCGGCATGGAGCGGACCGACCACCGACAACACCAGATCCTCGGTCGCAAACACGCGGTCGATGGTCCGGCGCAGATCGGCGATCGTCACCGCGTCGACCGCGGCGACGATGTCGTCGACCGACGGCACCTCGCCGAGCGTCAGCAGTCCTCGCCCGAGGCGGTGCATGCGGCTCGAACTCGTCTCGAGCGCCAAGGTCGTCGAACCCTTGAGATGACCCTTGGCCGAGACGAGTTCCGCTTCGCTGACGCCGTCGATGACCAGTTTGGCCAGTTCGTCGCGGATCACCTGCAGCGTCTCCGACAGTCGCTCGGGTGCGGTCCCGGCGTAGATCGACATCGAACCGACGGTCTCGTACGCGGCGCGATACGCGTAGACGGAGTAGGCGAGCCCGCGTTTCTCCCGGACTTCCTGGAAGAGACGCGAGGACATCCCTCCGCCCAGCAACTGATTGACGACCGAGAGCGCGTACCGGTCGGGGTCGTCCCGCGAGATGGACCGCATCGAGAGCACCAGGTGCGCCTGTTCGGTCGTCCGGTGCTCCCCCGTCGTCGAGTGCGACGGCGCGAGCGGGAACGAGCCGCGCGTCGGTCGACTGCCACGGTCGAACGGGACGCGACTCCCGAGATGCTGCACGACTCGGTCATGGTCGAGGTTGCCTGCTGCGGCGATGACCACGTTGCTCGGCGTGTAGTGCGCGGCGTGGTAATCGACGATTGCCGAACGCGACATCGCGCTGATCGAATCGCGGGTCCCGAGCACCGATCGGCCGAGCGGATGGTCGGGAAAGAGCGCCGCGTTCGCGAGCTCGTGGACGACGTCGTCGGGTGCGTCGTCGCGCATCCCGATCTCCTCGAGGATCACGCGCCGCTCGGACTCCACTTCGTCCACCCGGAACGCCGGACGCCACACCACGTCGGCGAGGATGTCGAGCGCGAGGTCGAGATGGTCGTCCGGGACCCGCACGTAGAACGCCGTGTACTCCTGGGTGGTGAACGCGTTCATGTCACCGCCGACGGACTCGATCGCAGCCGCGATGTCCGACGCGCTCCGATCCTGGGTCCCCTTGAAGAGCAGGTGCTCGAGGAAATGACTCGCGCCGAGTTCGCCTTCGGCCTCGTCGACCGCGCCGGAGCCGACCCAGAAGCCGATCGCCACCGATCGAAGGTTCGGCATGGCCTCGGTGATCACGTGCGCACCGCCGACCTCGCTGATGGAGACCGCGTCCTCGCTTGCGCGCGCACGGTGGTCATCGAAGAGTGACGACTGCCCGTTTCGAGCAGTTTTCACACTGATTCTGGGGTCGACCGGACCCGATGGTTGAGCGCCCGCTGCAGTCACATGAGCCGTATCGACGCGCTCTGTGGTCGGCTGGAGCCGTTTCGGTCACTTCGGGCGCGAAAGGATCCCTGATCAGCGAGGGAGCAGCATCACCCTCCGAAAACGACTTCGGCGCCAGTCGACGCGTTGCACGCGTGACTGACGCCGAAGCGACGACCGGAGTTGCAGATGGGCCGGTTCAGCGGCGGCGGCCGCCGCCACCGCGACGGCCACCGCGACCGCGGTCGCCGCCTTCACTGCGGCCACCTTCACGGCCGGCCTCGGCCGGACCCAGGTCGCCGAACTCGGCCTTGGCCTGCTCGTCCCACGAGTCCTCGAACGACGCCGCCTTGGGCGTGTCGTCCCGATCCTCACGGGGTGCGCGGTCCTCACGCGGTGCCCGCTCGGCACGCGGGGCACGCTCACGGGAGCCACCACCGTCGCCGTCCGAGCCACCGTCACCCTCGGGCGCGTCGCCCGCGAGCGACAAGGAGAGCTTGCCCTGGTTGTCGATGTCGTCCACGCGGACGAGCACTTCATCACCGAGGCTGAACACGTCCTCGACCTTGTCGATGCGCTTGCCCCGACCGATCTTGGAGATGTGGAGCAGACCGTCGCGACCCGGCAGGATGTTGACGAACGCACCGAACTTCGTGATGTTGACGACCTTGCCGGTGTACTCGGCACCGATGTCGGCGGTCGGCGGGTCGAGGATGAGCTCGATCCGGCGACGGGCCTCGTCCACCTGCGAGCTGTCCTTGGAGCCGACGCTCACCGTGCCGACCACGCCGTCGTCGGACACCGCGATATCGGCACCCGTCTCCTGCTGGATCGTGTTGATGACCTTGCCCTTGGGTCCGATGACCTCACCGATCTTGTCGATCGGGATCTCGAAGCTGATGATCTTCGGTGCGGTCGGACGCACGTCCGGACGCGGGGCCGAGATCGCCTCGTTCATGACGTCGAGGATCTTGAGGCGGGCGTCCTTCGCCTGCTGGAGTGCAGCGGCGAGCACGTCGGCCGGGAGACCGTCGATCTTGGTGTCGAGCTGGAGCGCAGTCACGAACTCGGCGGTACCGGCGACCTTGAAGTCCATGTCGCCGAACGCGTCTTCGGCACCGAGGATGTCGGTGAGGGTCGTGTACTTGCCCTCGGCGTAGACGAGGCCCATCGCGATACCGGCGACCGGAGCCTTGATCGGCACCCCGGCGTCCATGAGGGACAGCGTCGAACCGCACACCGAGCCCATCGAGGTCGAGCCGTTGGACGACAGCACGTCGGAGACCACACGCAGGGTGTAGGGCCACTCCTCCTTGGAGGGGACCACCGGCACGAGCGCCCGCTCGGCGAGCGCGCCGTGGCCGATCTCGCGACGCTTCGGCGAACCGACGCGGCCCGTCTCACCCGTAGAGAACGGGGTGAAGTTGTAGTGGTGCATGTAGCGCTTGCGGTCCTCGAGACCGAGCGTGTCGACGATCTGCTCCATACGAAGCATGCCGAGCGTGGTGACCGAAAGCACCTGGGTCTCACCGCGCTGGAAGAGCCCGGAGCCGTGCACGGTGTTGATGATGCCGACCTCGGCCGAGAGCGGCCGGATGTCAGTGAGGCCACGGCCGTCGATGC
>JBBQXR010000281.1:0-4849 GCA_038209455.1 Acidimicrobiia bacterium | reverse complement strand
TCGCCCACCGTGCTGACCCCACACGACGGTGAGTTCGCGCGGCTCCAAGGCGCGCCGGTCGGCGACGATCGGATCGGCGCGGCCCGGGCGCTCGCCGCCGCCACCGGGTGCGTGGTCCTGCTCAAGGGTCCGACCACCGTGACAGCGCTTCCGGACGGTCGGGTCCTGCTCAACCCGACCGGGACGCCCGCCCTCGCCACCGCCGGGACCGGCGACGTGCTGAGCGGGATCATCGGTGCATTCATCGCACAAGGGATGAATCCGTTCCACGCCGCGGCGGCCGGCGCATTCGTGCATGGCCGGGCCGCGGGGCCTGGCGGGCATACTGGAATCCTCGCCGGCGACCTGCCGGAAGCTGTGGCCCTGGTGCTGCACGAGTTCGTCGAACGCCGCGGGACCCGCACGGGCGGGTCTCCCGACTTGGAGGCCTGAATGGCATCGTCCGTCCCTTTGTCGTCGGTGATGTCGGCGCCAGCAGTGGTGTTGAGCTCGGGCCAGAGCCTGGCCGAGGCGGCCGACGTCCTGTCCGAGCACGGGTTCGGTGCCGCGCCGGTGGTCGACGACTCGGGCGTCGTGGTCGGACTCCTGCGGGACGAGGATCTCCTGGCGACCGAGGCGCGGTTGCACGTGCCCACGACCATCGCGATCCTCGGTGTCGATTTCACGTTGCCCAGTCAGGTGCGCCGGTACGACGAGGAGCTGCGGCGCGCGGTGGCGTCGACCGTCGGCGAAGTGATGGAAACCGATTTCCCGCATCTGGACGAAGCCGCGTCCCTCGAGGACGCCGCGACACTGATGCACGAAGCCGACGTCACGCACGTGGTGATCGTCGATGCCGACGGCAAGCCGGCCGGTGTCGTGGCTCGCGGTGACCTCGTGCGATTCCTCGCCCGGACCACGTGATCCCCGGCGCATGAGTTCATACCGCCCGACCTGGGTGGAGATCGACCTCGACGCGATCGGGCACAACGTCGGCGTGCTGGCGGCGTTGGTCGCACCCGCCGCGTTGATGGCAGTGGTGAAGGCCGACGCGTACGGCCACGGCGCGGTTCCGATCGCGCAGGCCGCCCTCGGTGCCGGTGCGACTGCGCTCGGTGTGGCCCTCGTTGAAGAAGGCGTGGCGCTCCGCGACGCCGGCATCGATGCTCCGATTCTCGTGTTGTCGGAACCGGCAGTCGAAGCTGCACCCGAAGTCGTGGCCCGCCACCTGACGCCCGCCGTGTACACCGAGGCGGGGGTCGACGCGCTCGCCAAGGCCGTCGCCGACTCCGGTGCTCCACCGCTCGGAGTGCATCTCAAGATCGATACCGGCATGCACCGCGTCGGTGCACCGCGGAGCACCGCGGTCGCGCTCGCGAGCCGGATCGCATCCTTTCCGGAACTCGTGCTCGAGGGCGTCTGCACGCACTTGGCGGTGGCCGACGAGCCCGAGTCGGGATATACCGAGCGTCAGCTCGAACAGTTTCGCGGCGCGTGCGCCGACCTGGCGGCGGTCGGGCTCCACTGGCAGGTGAGCCACGCCGCGAACTCCGCCGGGGCGATCAACTTCCCCGACGCGCGGCTGGACGTCGTCCGCCTCGGGATCGCGGTGTACGGCGTGCTGCCTGCGCCGGGCGTCGGCGACCACCTCGGGCTGCGGCCCGCGCTGTCCCTGCGCTCGCGGGTCTCGCACGTGAAGCGAGTGGCGGCCGGGGAGCGGATCTCCTACGGCCTCCGGTACGAGTTGACGCACGACGCAACGATCGCGACCGTCCCGATCGGGTACGCCGACGGCGTGCCGCGCAATCTCGGTGCGACCGGGGCCGAGGTGCTGATCCGCGGCCGGCGAGTGCCGATCGCAGGCACCGTCACGATGGACCAACTCATGCTCGACGTCGGTGACCTCGCGATCGAGCCCGGTGACGTGGTCACGCTCATCGGAGACGACGACGCCGAGCGGGTGACGGCAGAGGAGTGGGCGCTACGGATGGGCACGATCGGGTACGAGATCGTCTGCGGCCTCGGACCCCGCGTGCCACGCGAGTACCGGCCATGAGTCGCTGGAAGGTTGCGGGTGTCGTCGGCGGAGCGGTCGGTGCTGCGATCGGGACGGCCTTCGCCGCCGAGCGCGTTGCGGCTCGCCGTCTGCGTGCTGCACCCGATCCGGACGCCGACGGTGGGTTGTCACTCGAGTTCGACACGTTCTGGCGGATCCCGAGTCACGACGGCGGCGAGACCTACGTGGTCGAGCGCGGAACCGGCCCGGTGATTCTCCTGTCCCACGGTGTGACGCTCTCGGTGCGTACCTGGGCGAAGCAGTTCCACACCCTGGTCGATGCCGGCTTCCGCGTGGTCGCGTTCGATCACCGTGGGCACGGCGAATCCAAGCTCGGTGAGTCGGGTCATGCGATCGAGAACCTGGCGGCTGATGTCCGCACGGTGCTCGAGGGACTCGATCTCCACGACGTCGTGATCGTCGGCCATTCGATGGGAGGAATCGCAACGCAGTCGTTCTGCATCCACCATCCCGATGTCGCCCACGAACGGGTGGCGGGAATCGTGTTGCTGTCGAGCCTGGCGCGCAGTCCGCTCGCGAGCAGGCAGGGTGCGGCAGACGCAAGCATCTGGCTCGCCGACCATCTCCCCGATGGTGCGGCCGCGTTGCGCGCCCGCCACCTCGGTCTGGTACTCGCGCGGTTGGGGTTCGGCCGGGACCCTGCTCCCAGCCACATCGAAGCAACCCGACAGATGATCCTCGAGACCAGTCCGGAGACCCGCCGTGACGCGGTGGCGGCATTGGCCGGCCTGGACCTCACTGGTCAGCTCGCCGAGATCGACGTTCCGACGCTGATCATCTGCGGGACCTCGGATCTCATCACCCCGATCGCCGAATCCCGCCGCATGGCCCGACGGATTCCGGGCGCGGAACTCGTGGAGGTCCCGGGCGGCGGGCACATGCTGATGTTCGAACGCACTGCGGTGATCGATGCCGCGATCACGGAGTTCGCCCATCGCGTGCAGGGCGCGACGCGCGTGGATCACTGATCCATCCTCGGAAACGGCGTCGACCACCCGGGCCGCGCCTCCGATCGGCGGCTCGTTGCGGGAGCGGTCGGGACCGCGGCCTTTCATCGACCTGGCGCCGTTCGCACTGAATAGATCGATTGACCCTTTACGGGCGTTTCTCTCGCATTCCCCCAGCACCTGGCACCCGCAATCGGTGACCGGCAGGCCTGCGACCACCGCTCCGGCCGGCGCGCAACATGGCTGCGATGGCGGTCGGAACGACCACCTTGGCGCTGGCCGGCATCGCTGCTGCAATGCAAGGTGTCGAATGGTGCAAGTCCCATGGGCATCTGAGGTCCGAAGATCGGTAGCCTCCGGGGTGTCTCGCGTGTCGCCATCCGATCGGTTCTCTTCGTTCGCCGAACTCCGGAACGAAGCCTTGGCCTGCACCCGCTGCGTGCTCGCCGAGACCCGGACCCAGGTGGTGTTCGGGGTCGGCGACGAGCATGCCGATCTGATGTTCATCGGTGAAGGCCCGGGCGCAGACGAAGACCGCCTCGGCGAACCGTTCGTCGGCCGGGCCGGGAAACTCCTCACCTCGCTGATCGAAGACATCGGCCTCACCCGAGCCGACGTGTACATCGCGAACGTGGTGAAGTGCCGGCCCCCGGGGAACCGGGATCCGCTGCCGGCCGAGATCGAGGCCTGCCATCCGTACCTCGAGGCGCAGCTGTCGTTCATCGCGCCGAAGGTGATCGTGACCCTCGGGAACTTCGCCACCAAGCTGATCCTCGAGACCAAGACCGGCATCACGAAGCTGCGGGGACAGGTGCTCCCGTATCGCGAGGCCACCGTGGTCGTACCGGTGCTCCATCCGTCCGCGATCCTGCGCAACGGTGGCGTCGCGCTCGCGCAGGCGCGGGCCGACTTCGTCACGATCCGCCGCACGCTCGCAGGCACGTGATGCGGCTGTCGTCCACCAGCGCCGAGATGACCCGCACGGTGGGGACGCAACTCGCTGCCACCCTGCGGCCGAACGACGTCATCGTGCTCGTCGGTGATCTGGGGACGGGCAAGACCGTGCTGGCACAGGGGATCGCGCGCGGGCTCGGCATCGTCGAACCCGTCGTCAGTCCGACCTTCACCATCGCCCAGGAGTACGTCGGCCGACTCCGGCTGAACCACCTCGACGTGTATCGACTCGACCGCGTGCAGGAGGCGATCGACCTCGGCCTCGACGAGTTGTTCGAGGATGCGGTCACGCTCGTCGAATGGGGCGACGGCGTGCGTGACCTGCTTCCCGTCGATCGGCTGGAGATCAACCTGACCCTCCTGCCGCCCAACGCCGCCGATGACGACACCCGCGTGATCACCTTCGAGCCGTTCGGTACGTGGCGCGACCGCGCGCTCGGTGTTGCAGCCGATGACGAAGCAGCGGTGGAGTCGTGATCCTGCTCGCCATCGACACCGCGACGAGCCAGGTCGGCGTCGCGTTCGGCCGCGACGGCTGCGTGCTCGGTGAGGTGCGGATCGATGGTGGCCGCCGTCACGCCGAGCAGCTCGCGCCGGCCATCGAATACCTGCGCGGTGAACTCGGAATCGACCTCGGGCAACTCGCGGGCGTCGCGGTCGGGATCGGGCCCGGTCTGTACACCGGGCTGCGCGTCGGCGTCACGACCGCCCGGACGTTGGCCCAGGCGCTCTCGGTGCCGGTGGTCGGGATCCCGAGTCTCGATCTGGTGGCGTACCCGTGGCGCGTCACCCATCGCAAGGTCGTCGCGGTGCTCGATGCCCGCCGCCGTGAGGTCTTCTCCGCCGGGTACTGGCCGGTGCCGGGCGGGCTGCAGCGTGAAGGCGAGTACAC
>JBBQXR010000280.1:0-4898 GCA_038209455.1 Acidimicrobiia bacterium | reverse complement strand
AGCTCCAGCAGCCGATGAATGGTCTCGGTGTCGTCGCCGGCCGAGACGAACGGCACGCCGGCATCGAGTGAGTCGCGCGCGATCGTCACGTCGTCGCCCGCCGGAACGGCACAGGCAACCACGTCGACGGCATCAGGCAGGGCGTTGCCGGGTTGCCAGTCGAGGATCTCGGCCTTCGCGCCCATCGCCTCTGCGACCTCCGCCACCCGCGCCGGCCGCGCGTCCGCCATGAGGAGTCGGTCGATGCCGGGAGTCTCGACGAGTTGTCGGGCCGCGCGTGCACCGACTGCGCCGACGCCGACGAGCAGGACGGTGGTCACCGGAAGTCGGGGGCTTCGAGCTCGCGCCAGCCCCCATTGGTGGGCGGGACACCGCCCTTGCCTCGGAGGCGCATGAGCGCACCGGCAATCGCCGCTACGCCCACCACCATCAGCCCTCGCCGGAACGCCCGCATCGTCGGATCATACCGACGGTGCTACGACTCGGCCCGGGCCGTGACCGGGCAAGCGACGCGGAGGAGTGGGGCTAGTAAGAATCGAACTTACGACCTCGTCCTTATCAGGGACGCGCTCTAACCGACTGAGCTATAGCCCCGCGAAGCGGTGCACGTTACCAAGCCGGTTGCGCGAGGTGCCCAACCAAAGGCCCAGTCGGCTCAGGTGGCCTCGACCAGCGTCACTTCGACGCCACCGACGAGGTCGGCGAACACGTTGTAGAGCGCGGCGGCGATCACCGTCATGATCGTCATCAGCGCCACGAGCACCAGCCCCACCAGGACTGACCCGAGCAGGATCTGCGGTGCGACCAGCTTGTAGTCCTTGGCGCTCATGATGTCGCCCATGAAGCTCTCGAACTTGTGGATCCCGCCCGACGCGTCGAGCAGGAGCCACACGACGAGGCCGGCGATGATCAGGATCGCGAGGCCGGCAAGGTAGAAGCAGAGCGAGACCTTGAGCACCGACCACAGCTCCACCTTGGTCATCTCGACCCGGGACCGGCGGAGCGGTTCCTCAGTGCCCCGGTCGTCCGGATCCGTGACGGCGGTCTGTTGGGAGGCGACGACGGCGTCCTTGGATCCGGGACCACTCGCGACCGGGGCCGCACCCGTCGCCTGCTTGGTCACCGCCACTGCCGGGTCCATCCTTATGCGTCCTCTCCATCGCCGCCCTCGAGCACGGGAGCGACAGCGACCACGCTCTCCCCGGACTTGAGTGCCGCGACCTTGACGCCGGTTGCGTCGCGGCCCTGCGAGGAGATGTCGCGCACGCCGGTACGCATGATATTGCCGACGGAGGAGAAGACGAGGATCTCATCGTCGGGCTGCACGGTGAAGGCCGCCACGACGCCGACCCGGCTCGCAGTCACCTTCATGCCCCGCACGCCCTGACCACCCCGGCCCTGCTGGTTGAACTTGTCCAGCTTCGTGCGTTTGCCGTGCCCGCTCGCACTGACGAAGAGCATCACGGAGTCGTCCTTGGCGATGTCGCACGAGACGACCGCATCTTCGGCGTTCTTGAGCTTCATCCCCCGCACACCCGCGGCGGCGCGTCCCATCGGTCGCACGTCGGTTTCGTTGAAACGGATGGTCATACCGTTGAGCGACACCATGAAGATGTCATCTTCGCCGGTCGTCTGGATGACCTTGACCAACTCGTCGTCCGGCTTCAGGTTGATGGCGATCAGACCGGTACGCAGCGACGAGTCGTATTCGGACATCTTGGTCTTCTTGACCTGCCCGCGTTTCGTGGCGAAGAACAGGTACGAACCGTCCTCGTAGGTGCGGGTGTCGATGACGGCCTGCACCCGTTCCTCGGGCCCGAGCGCCAACAGGTTCACGATCGCGGTTCCCCGCGCGGTGCGCTCCTTCATCGGGATCTCGTGGGCGCGCAACCGGTACACCTTGCCGCGGTTCGAGAAGAACAGCAGGTACGAGTGCGCCGTGGTGGTGAGCAGGTGCTCGACGTAGTCCTCGTCCTTGAGACTCGAACCGCGCACTCCCTTGCCGCCGCGACCCTGCTTTCGGAACGCGTCGTTCTGGACGGTCTTCACGTAGCCCTTGTTCGAGAGCACGACGACCACTTCTTCGTCCTCGATGAGGTCGAGGTCTTCGATGTCGCCGGTGTCGAGGGTGACCTGGGTGCGGCGGCCCTCGGCGAACTTGTCCCGCACCTCGGCGAGCTCTTCCTTGATGACCTCGAACTTCTTCGCGTCGCTGTCGAGGATCGCCTGCAACGCCGCGATGCGCGCCTGGAGTTCGGCGTGCTCGTCGAGGAGCTTCTGGTGTTCGAGTTGGGCGAGTCGCCGCAGCGGCATGTCGAGGATGTGCTGAGCCTGGATCTCGCTGAACTCGAACGGCTTGGCCATGAGGCTCGTCCGTGCGGCATCCGTATCGGCCGATGCGCGGATCAACGCGATGATCGCGTCGATCGCGTCGAGTGCGCGCAGCAAGCCCTCGACGATGTGGGCGCGATCGCGGTCCTTGCGGATGCGGTATTCGGTGCGCCGGGTGATGACCACCACCTGGTGCTCGATGTAGACCCGCAGTGCCTCGCGCAGGTTGAGCAGGCGCGGCACGCCGTCGACGAGCGCGAGCAGGTGCACCGCGAAGTTCGACTGCATCGGCGTGTGCTTGTAGAGCTGGTTCAGCACCACCTGCGAGTTCGCGTCGCGCTTGAGCTCGACGACGAGCCGCACCGAATCACCGGCCGACTCGTTCCGCACGTCGCGGATGCCGTCGATCTTGCGGTCGTTCACCAGCTCGGCGATCTTCGTACCGATCACCTCGACCGAGGTCTGGTACGGCACCTCCGAGATGACGATCCGCTGCTCACCCTTGCGACCTTCGTCGATCTCGGCGACGGCACGCATCTTGATGGAGCCGCGCCCGGTCCGGTACACGTCACGCGCGCCGGCCTGGCCGAGGATCAACGCACCGGTCGGGAAGTCGGGCGCCTTGACGAACTGCATGAGGTCGTCGGGCGTCGCGTCCGGGTTGTCGATGAGGTGCTGGGTGGCGTCGATGATCTCGCCGAGGTTGTGCGGCGGGATGTTGGTGGCCATGCCGACGGCGATACCGCCGCCCCCGTTCACCAACAGGTTCGGGAACCGCGCCGGGAGGACGATCGGCTCTTCGTTGTTGCCGTCGTAGGTCTCCTGGAAGTTGACCGTGTCTTCGTCGATCTCGCCGAGCAACTGCATGGCGAGCGGCGCCAGCCGCGCTTCGGTGTAGCGCATTGCCGCCGGGCGGTCGTTGGGGTCGGGGGAACCGAAGTTCCCGTGCCCGTCGACGAGTGGGTACCGCAGCGAGAAATCCTGAGCCATGCGCGCGAGCGCGTCGTAGATCGACTGGTCACCGTGGGGGTGGTACTTGCCCATCACGTCGCCGACGGCAGACGCGCACTTCTTGTGGTTGCGGTCCGGCCGCAGTCCACCCTCGTACATGCCGTAGAGGATCCGGCGTTGCACCGGCTTCAAGCCGTCGCGCGCGTCGGGCAACGCGCGTGAGGTGATGACCGACATCGCGTAGTCCAGGAAGGAGCGTTCCATCTCCTCCTGGATCTCGATGGGTTCGATGTTCATTTCGAGGGGCTGCGCGCCGTCGGGCAACGGGACCTCCGGGTCAGATGGTGCGGCGGATCACGACGATCGGGGTTCGATCAGATGTCGAGGAAGCGGACGTCTTTCGCGTTCTCCTGGATGAAACCCTTGCGGGACTCGACGTTGTCACCCATGAGGGTGGAGAAGACCTCGTCGGCGATGGCGGCGTCTTCGACCGACACCTTGAGCAGCGATCGGGATTCGCGGTTCATGGTGGTGGCACCGAGTTCCTGCCAGTCCATCTCACCGAGACCCTTGAACCGGCTGACCTCGATCTTGCGGTTCGGGTGCTCCTCCTCGAAGACGCGCAACGCGGACTCGTCCTTCAGGTAGGTGCGTTCCTTGCCGACGTCGGCCCGGAACAGCGGCGGTTGGGCGACGTACACGTGGCCACCGTGCACGAGTTCCTTCATCTGTCGGTAGAAGAAGGTGAGGAGAAGCGTGCGGATGTGCGAGCCGTCGACATCGGCGTCACTCATCAGGATGATCTTGTGGTAGCGCAACTTCGAGACGTCGAACTCCTCGGCGATGCTGCACCCCGCGGCGGTGATGAGGGTCTGCACCTCCTCGTTCTTCAGCATCTTGTCCATGCGCGCGCGCTCGACGTTGAGGATCTTGCCCCGGATCGGCAGGATCGCCTGGTACTCCGGGTTCCGGGCCCGCTTGGCGGAACCACCGGCGCTGTCACCCTCGACGATGAACAGTTCGCAGTCGGCCGGGTTCTTCGACGAACAGTCGGCGAGCTTGCCGGGCATCGCGGAGGACTCGAGCAGTGACTTCCGACGCGTGAGATCGCGTGCCTGGCGTGCCGCGACCCGCGCGTGCGCCGCCTGCGAAGCCTTGGCCATGATCTGTTTCGCTTCGGCGGGGTGTTCCTCGAGCCATTCACCGAGCTTCTCGTTGGTTGCCTTCTCCACCATCGAGCGCATCGGCGTGTTGCCGAGCTTGGTCTTGGTCTGCCCTTCGAACTGCGGGTTGCGCAGCTTCACCGAGATGATCGCGGTGAGTCCCTCGCGGATGTCCTCACCGAGGAGGTTGTCTTCTTTTTCCTTGAGGATGTTCTTGCCCCGGCCGTACTTGTTGACCGCGTTCGTGAGGGCCTTCTTGAAGCCCTCTTCGTGCATCCAGCCCTCGGTGGTGGCGATGTTGTTCGCGAACGAGTGGATGCCCTCGTGGTAGCCGGTGTTCCATTGCATCGCGCTGTCGCCCTCGGAGTCGTCGGTCGCCTCGTCGAACGCGACCACGCGCTTGAAGATCGGTTCCTTCGCCGCGTTGAGATGCTTCACGAAGTCGGTGAGGCC
>JBBQXR010000279.1:0-4899 GCA_038209455.1 Acidimicrobiia bacterium | reverse complement strand
TCACTCGCCGGCGAGCCCGCGGACCACCTTCGCCAGCGCGGAGAAGTCCTCGCGGCCGTACCCCGCGGCGCTGGCCGCGCCGAGGAGTTGACGGACGAGACCCGACGTCAGGAGTGGTGATCCGGACCGCGCCGCATAGCCGATGGCCAGGTCGAGGTCCTTGGCCATGAGGTCGGTCATGAAGCCCGGGGCCCAGTTGTTGGATGCTGGACTGTCGGGGATGACGCCAGGGGCAGGAAGCCGCGTGCGTACCGCGACACAGTCGCCGGTCGCGTGGGTCAGGATCTCGTACAGCTGCGTGAGGTCGACGCCGGCCCGCTCGGCCATGACCGTCGCCTCGGCCGTCGCCAGCATCTGCGCCGCGTAGATGAGGTTGTTGCACAACTTCACGACCTGGCCCATACCGGGGCCGCCGACGTGCACGATGAGCCCTGCAAACGGGTCGAGCGCAGGACGAGCGGTCGCGAGCGTGGATTCGTCCCCGCCCACCATGAGGGTGAGCGTGCCGGCGGCGGCCCCGGCGGTCCCGCCTGAGAGCGGAGCCTCGAGGTAGCCGGCGCCCGCAGCGGTCACCCGTTCGTGCTGGGCGCGTTCGATCTCGGGGTCGATGGTGGAGGTGTCGACCAAGATCTTCCCCGGGCCGATGGCCTCCATCGCGGCGTCGAGGACCGCAACGACTTCGGGCGAGTTGGGGACGCACAGGATGGTGACGTCGGATGCTGCGACGACCCCGGAGGGACCGTCGCCCTCGCTCGCCCCGTACGCGATTGCGGCTTCGACGGGGGCTCGCCCGCGGGACGCGACCGTCACCGCGTGTCCCGCGTCGACGAGGTGTCTCGTCATGGGGAGACCCATCGCGCCCAGTCCGATGAAGCCCACCCGCATGGCGGTTGACGCTACTCGTGGTGGTCCGTACGGTGACGCCCGTGACCTCGTCGGAGCTTCTCTTCGTCCGACAGGTCGCGCCCTACCCAGACGGACCGGCCGGGGTTCACGGGGTGCTCGGTCAAGCCGCGACGGCGATCGCGCAGATCGCGGAACTCGCGGGCCTGACCCCGCGAATGATCGACGACGTACGCACGCTTTCGGCCGCGGAGATCTCGGTCGCCCGCGCGCTCGTGCTCTTCACCATTGGCGAGACACCGTGGGCCGAGGACCAGCGTGCGGTGATCCTGGAGCGGCTCCGGGCCGGCACGCTCGCGGTGGTGGCGATCCATTCCGCCACCGACTCCTGTGCCGGGTGGCCCGAGTACGGCCTCGTGGTGGGGGCCCGGTTCGACGGCCACCCGTGGACGCAGACGGTGACGGTCGAGGTCGTGGACCCGATGCATCCTGCCACCGTGCACTTGGGCGACTCGTGGACCTGGACCGACGAGGTGTACCAGTTCCGCGACCTGCGTCCCGACGCCGAGGTGCTGCTCCGGGTACCGCTGGACCAGCTGGATCTCGGCCGCCCCGGTGCCGATCCGCCGCCCTTCGGATACCCCTTGGCCTGGTGCCACCGGGAAGGGAACGGCCGTGTCTTCACGACCGCGCTCGGTCATTTCCCCGCTGCGTGGGAGAGCCCGACCTACCTTCGTCATGTGCACGGCGGTCTGCGATGGGCGCTGGCCGCGCGCGAACCACGAGGGGACTGAGTGACCGACGCCGGCGATGGGGAGAGCGACGGATACGTCGTCGAGGTCGACGACGATGACGACTGGGTGAGCCCGCCGCTCACTGATCGCAACTTCTCACCGTGGACGCAGGCGATGTTGGAGTTGGCGGCGATCGAGCGGGAGGAACAGGTGCCGACCAACGCGGCGTCGGTCCCGGGCTGGCGGGCCCGCACTCGCGGTCGGCTCACCGATCTCCTGGGCGACTTCCCGCGGGGAGCACCGCTCAACGTCGAGATCTCCGATCCGGTCGACTGCGGGACCTACACGCGGGATCGGATCGTCTTCGACACCGAGCCCACGATGAGCGTCCCGGCCTATCTGCTGGTGCCGAACGGTCGACGTCGCCCCGGACCGGCAGTGATCGCGATCCACGGCCACGGCCCGGGAAAGGACCAGGTGGTCGGGCTCGTGCCGTCTGCGGACGACGGTGAGCCGGCGGGCGACTACGCGCGTCAGCTGGTCGACGCCGGGTACGTGGTGCTGGCCCCGGATCTGCGGTGCTTCGGAGAGCGGGCCGACTGGGCGCCGGACGACAAGTATCTGTGCGACGCCAACCTCGTGGCAGCAATCGCCGCTGGTCGGATCCCGCTCACCGCGAACGTGCACGACCTCGTCGCGGCGATCGACCTGCTCGAGGACCATCACCTGGTTGATCCGGCGCGGATCGGCGCAGTCGGGTTCTCCTACGGGGGGACCATGGCGCTGTTCCTCGCCGCGTGGGACCCGCGCGTGCGCGCCGCGGTGGTGTCCGGCTACTTCTCATCGTGGCAGGCGGCACACCGAGTGCCGTACAACCTGTGCGGGTCGCAGGTGCTGTTCGGGATGCTCGGCGTGATCGAGCACGTCGACGTGGCGGCGTTGATCGCGCCGCGGGCGCTGCTCGTCGAGTCGGGGACGGAAGATCCGCTGTTTCCGGTGGAGGCGGCCCGGTCGGCGATGGCCGAACTCGGCGGCGTGTACCGGGCGATGCGGGCGCCGCACGAGCTCCCCGAGCACCACGTCTTCGACGGTGGGCATCGTTGGGACGGTTCGTCCACGATCGAGTTCCTGGAGCACTGGCTGTGAGCGCGATTGCGGTCCGCCTCACGAACCTCGGCATCGTGCTCCCTGGTCCCTTCCCGCCCCACGACCCGCTCGAGGCAGTCGTCGTGCACGGTGGCCGAGCGCGGACCTCGGGCCAGCTGCCACGCGATCACGAGGGCACGATCGTGCATCAGGGGGTCCTCGGAGCCACGGTTTCCGTCGAAGACGGCGCCGATGCGGCGCGGTGGTGCGCACTCAACGCGCTCTCGGTCCTCGACGCGGAGCTCGGTGGTCTCGACCGCATCGAGCGGGTGCTCACCGTGATCGGGTTCGTCGCGAGTGCGCCGGGATTCGTCGAGCAGCCGCGGGTCGTCGACGGTGCGAGCCGGCTCCTTGCCGAGGTCTTCGGCGCCGCCGGACGACACACGCGGTCTGCCGTCGGAGTCGCGGCACTGCCGCGCGGCGGAGCGGTGGAAATCGAAGTCGAGGTGGCGCTCACCGAAAATGGGATCACGCACGGATGAGCGGACCGCGCGTCGTCGTCATCGGTGGTGGGAGCTACCAATGGGTGCCGAAGCTGCTCGTCGACGTGGCCAACACGCCGTCGCTCCACGGGAGCGAGATCGTCCTCCACGACATCGATCCTGCGCCGCTGCCGCGCCTGGCCGAGTGGGTCGAGCACATCGCGTCGCAGCGCAGCGTGCCGCTCTCGGTCCGCACGACCCTCGACCTTCCCGACGCGTTGGACCGCGCCGAGTTCGTCGTCGTCACCATCTCGACCGGCGGGTTCGCGAGCATGCGCCACGACCTCGAGATCCCGCGTCGGTACGGCATCGAGCAGAGCGTCGGCGATTCGGTCGGGCCCGGCGGCATCACGCGTGCCCTGCGCAACATTCCGGTGTTCCTCGACATTGCGGGCGCGATGACCGAGATCTGCCCCGATGCGTGGATGCTCAACATCACGAATCCGATGACCACCATCTGCCGGGCGGTCACGCGGGAAACCGACATCCGCACCGTCGGGTTGTGCCACGAGGTCACGGTGCTCCAGTTCTTCCTCTCGCTGTTGTTGGAGGTCGACTTCCGCACGATCGACCTCGAGATCACCGGCGTGAACCATCTCCCGATCGTCACGCGCTGCACGATCAGTGGAGCCGACGGATTCCAGATGCTGCGGGACCTGCTCGACGACGCCGATCGGGCTGCGGAACCGCTCGCCATCGACCTGCCGGATGCGCTGGGCCTCGAGAAGCCGACGCCGGGACGATGGACCAAGGGTGACCTCGTCACCGCCAACCAACTGAAGTTCGCGCTGTTCCGCCGGTTCGGTGCGCTCCCGGGTGCGGGCGACCGCCACGTGGCCGAGTTCTTCCCGGGGTTCCTCACCGAGGCGTCGGAATGGGGTGCCCGCTGGGGGATCCGCCTCACCTCCATCGCCGATCGGGAACGGTGGCAGGGCCGTCATCAGGCCGAACTCGACGCGATGTTCGCCGCGCCCGAGATCTCGCGGATGCCGTCCGGAGAACTCGTGGCTGCCGCGATCGATTCGCTGATCACCGGTCACCGACGGGACCTGCCGCTCAACCTGCCGAACGCGGGTCAGTGCCCGGACCTCCCGTCCGCAGCGGTCGTCGAGAGCATCTGCACGGTCGACGGGAACGGGATGCGCGGTCGCGACCATGCCTCGGCGCCGACCGTGCTCGCCGAACAACTCCGACGGGTGGTCGTCGCGCAGGAACTTACCGTCGAGGCTGCGATCTCGGGCGACCGCGCCGACGCGCTGGCTGCGATGCACGCCGACCCGCTTGCCGGGCGCATCGACTTCGAGGCACTCGTGCGGATGACCGACGAACTCCTCGACGCCACCGCCGAGTGGCTCCCGCAGTTCGCGTGAGCGGAGGCGCCACTGTCCACATCTGTTCCGGTTCCGACGACCTCGCCGCGCTCGCGGTCACGCTGGCGACGAACGCGATCGCGGCGGCGGTATCGGAACGTGGGGTCGCGCACGTGATGTTCGCCTCCGGCAACTCGCAGATCCCGTTCCTCGACCGCCTCGTCGTCACGGGCCGTATCGCGTGGGAGCGACTCGTCGGGTTCCACATGGACGAGTACGTGGGGGTCGGGTCCGATCACCTCGCGAGCTTCGCCCGCTACATGCAGGATCGGATCATCGCGAGGGCAGCGCCGCGCGCGTTCCATCTCATCGACGGTCGCGCCG
>JBBQXR010000278.1:0-4923 GCA_038209455.1 Acidimicrobiia bacterium | reverse complement strand
AAGGCCGACCGGGTCGAGTTGGCCCGCCAACTCACCCTGGCCCGCGAAACCGCGTTGCAGTATCCGACGGTTGCGTCGGCCGAAGCGGCGGGTCTGCGGCGGGCCGGTCCGTTCTCGCCCGGCCTCGGCGCGCACTACATCTCGTACGGCAACGCGCTCAGCAACCCTGACGGTGTGATGAGCGACGACGACATCCGTAAGCCGCTCGCGTGGATCTACGACGGCACCCACCCCGACTCGCACGTCGCCGGACTCTTCTACATGACCGGCCAAAAAGACGCCGCGGGATTCGCCGGGCCGAACGACACGTGGCATGTGCACCACGACATCTGCCTGGTGACCGACAACGGCCACATCGACGCGCCGCTCGGTGCCGATCACGAGGCGACGGACGCCGAGTGCAAGGCGGTGGGTGGGAGTCTGCTGAAGCAGACCCAGTACCTCCTCCACGTGTGGGTGGTGCCGGGCTACGAGAGCCCCGAGGGCGTCTACTCACACCTGAGTTCCACCGTCACCTGCGACGACGGCACCTTCCACACCATCGATCAGACCAAGACCGGGGCCAAGACCACGATCTGCGCCGACGGGACCGAGTAGCGCTCGATGCTGCCGCTGGTCGCGCTCGAGCGCGCGACGGGTGCCGAGGTCGAACTCGGCGCCTTCCTCGAACGCACGCTGCTCGTGGTGGCGATCCGGTACTACGGGTGAATCCCGTGTCTCGACTTCCTCGCGCAGTTGCGTGAGGCCGAACCCGAGATCCGGGCCCGCGACGCCGACGTCGTGATCGTCGGGACCGGCGCGGGGTGGCAGGCCGAACGGTTGATGGCCGACGGCTACCCGTTCGAGTGTCTGGTGGATCCCGAGGCGAACCTGTACCGGGAACTCGGGATCGGTCGGGTTGGGCCCACCGAGTGGCTGCGCCCGTCCACGCTGGGCCGGTACGCCCGCGCCTTCGGTCGCGGCGGACGGCAGGGAAAGGTCACGGGCGACTGGCGCCGACTGTCGGGGGTGGCGATCGTCGATCCCGAGCGCCGGGTCCGCTGGTCACACCTCGCGTCCGGGGTCGGCGACTATCCGACCGTCGGCACGGTGCTCGACGCGTTGGCGGACTGACCCGCAACCTGCACCGGCAAGACCGCGAAACCGCGGGTGGCGGCGGACGTGGTGCGGGTCGCGCCGGTGAGCATCTCCATGGAGCCGACCCGCTCGGCGAGGTGACGGAACAGCGACGCGCCCTCAAGGCGGGCGAGCGGGGCGCCCAGACAGAGATGGATCCCGGCACCGAACGCCAGGTGCTCAGACGCGTCGCGCGTGATCACGAATCGGTCGGCATCCTCGAAGGCGGCCTCGTCGCGGTTGGCCGCGCCGTAGAGCAGCACGATCGTGCGGCCGTCGTCGGTGCGGCGGAGGAAGAACCGCACCGGTGAGTCGTACCGCAACGTCTCCTCGACCGCCGCGCCGGCCCGGCTCGAGTCCTCCTGGAGGGCCCGGAACTGGTCCGGGTGGTCGGCGAGCGCGGCGATCCCGTTGCCGATCAGTTGCACGGTGGTGTCCAGGCCCGCGATGACGATGGAGGCGAGCGCGATGAACGGTTCGTCGTCGTGCAGCGCGCGGCCGTCCCCGCCCGCGAGGATCGCCGCCGCGAACCCGTCGGGGCGCACATCGGAGAAGCCGGGACCCGCGGCCCAGGTGAAGAAGTCGGCGAAGCGGGCCGTGGCCTCGGGTGGCGGATCGGGCGCGCCGAGTTGGAACGACGCGTCGGCCCACGCGGTGGCCTCGCTGGGGAGGTCGAGCCCCAACCACTCGCTCATCACCCGGGTGGGGATCGGCCGGGCCAGCGTCTCCATCACGTCGCCCCCGCCGGCGGCGACGAACCGGTCGACGTGCTCGGCGACGGCGGTGTCCACCACCGCGCCGAGGGCCGCGATCGCACGTGGGGTGCACCACTTCTGCACGGCCCGCCGCACGCGCGTGTGGGCCGGCGGATCGTTCTCGATGAACGTGGCGCGCACACCGGCCTCGGCCACGGGAATCCATTACACGCCCTCGCCCGAGCGGAACGAGTGGTGTTCCCGCAGGATCCGTTGGACCACCGCGTGCCGGGCCGCGACCTCGATCCCGCGACCCGGGATGGGGACGAGGTCCTCCGGGCGGTCCCGGAGCTGCGCGTAGAGCGGGTACGGATCCGCCAGGTTCTCGGGCGAGAACGGATCGAGGTGATCGGTCATCCCGGCATGCTGACACGCTCGCCACCGGGCCGGGTGCGGGGTCGATAGCGTCACGCCCGCCACCCATTAGCGACAAGGAAGCCAACCATGGAACGCACCGTCTTCGAGGCCGAGCACGAGGCGCTGCGCGCCAGCTTCCGCGCCTGGCTCGACAAGGAAGTGGTGCCACACCACGCCGAGTGGGAAGCGGCGGGCATCGTGCCGCACGATCTGTTCGCCGCCGCGGGCCGGCACGGGTTCTTGGGGATGGCGATTCCCGAGGAGTACGGCGGCGGTGGTGTCGACGACTTCCGGTACAACCTCGTGATCGACGAGGAGATCCAGTCGGCCGGGGTCGGTGGCGCCGGGCTCGGGTTGAGTCTCCACAACGACATCTGCCTTCCGTACTTCCTCGCGTACTGCACCGAGGAGCAGCGGGAACGGTGGTTGCCGGGGATCGCATCGGGTGAGCTGGTCACCGCGGTGGCGATGACCGAGCCTGCGATCGGCTCGGACCTCGCGTCGATGTCGACCTCGGCGATCCTCGACGGCGACCACTACGTGGTGAACGGGTCGAAGACCTTCATCACCAACGGCATCAACGCCGACCTCGTGATCACCGCGGTGAAGACCGATCCGAGTCAGCGCCATCGCGGGATCTCGTTGCTGATCCTCGAACGGGGGATGGAGGGCTTCGAGCGGGGTCGCAACCTCGAGAAGTTGGGCCTCCACTCGCAGGACACCGCCGAACTGTTCTTCACCGACGTGCAGGTGCCGGTGACCAACCGGCTCGGCGACGAAGGCAACGGCTTCCTGCAACTCGTGCACAACCTGCCCCAAGAGCGGCTGTCGATCGCGGTCGCCGGCGTGGCGGCCGCGCGCGCGGCGCTCGGGTGGACGCTCGAATACGTGAAGGAGCGCACGGCATTCGGCCAGCCGGTGGGCACGTTCCAGAACAGCCGGTTCGTGCTGGCCGAGATCGCGACCGAGGTCGAGGTGGCGCAGGCCTTCGTCGACCGGTGCGTGGTCGCGCTCAACGAGGGCACCCTCACCGCGGAGGAGGCGGCGATGGCCAAGTGGTGGTGCACCGAACTCCAGAAGCGATCGGTCGATCGCTGCCTCCAGCTCCACGGCGGCTACGGCTACATGCTCGAGTATCCGATCGCGCGGGCGTACGCCGACGCTCGGATCACCACCATCTACGGAGGGACGACCGAGATCATGAAGGAAATCATCGGTCGCTCCCTGGGGCTCTGAGATGGCAGTCACCGGTATGGCCAATCTGGCGGTGAAGGTCGCCGACCTCGACGCCGCGTGCGCGTTCTACGCCGCGTCCGGCGGGGAGATCCGGGACCGGATGGTGTGGAACGGTGGCGAGCGCGCCGACGTCTTCCTCGGTCCGGTGATGATCACGCTGTTCACCCGTGCGCTCTACGAGGACGCGCTGGACCTCCCAGCCGAGGGCTTCCTCCATCCGGCGCTCTTCACCGACGATCTCGACGCCGAACTCGTGGGCCACGACGTGGTGTGGGGACCGGTGGTGGTCGAGGGTGCGTTCGGCACTCGACGCATCGCGTTCGTCAACGCGCCTGGCAACATCCGGCTCGAGTTCATGGAACAACTCGCGCCCCCGATCGGAGCATCATGAGTTTCACTCCGTACGACCGCCCGGTCCGCGCCGCCTTTGTGGGACTGGGACGGATCTATGACCTGAACGTGCGTGCGTACGTCGAGAATCCCGACGTCGAGGTGGTGGCGCTGGTCGACCCGAACCCAGAGCGACGCGCGCAACGCCAGGCCGACTGGCCCGACGCCCACACGTTCGCGTCCACCGCGGAGTTGGCGGCGAGTGGGCTCGAGGTGGACGCGGTGGAAGCACTGCTCCCGATTCCTGCACACGTCGACGGGGTGATCGAACTGCTGGGCCACGGCTGGCACGTCAACCTCCAGAAGCCGATGAGCAACGACCTCGCCGGCGCCCGGCGGATGCTCGACGCCGCGGTCGCGCACGACCGGGTGCTGCGGGTGATGGAGAACTACCTGTTCTACGAGCCGCTCCGGAAGTTGAAGGCGGTGGTCGAATCGGGGGAGATCGGCGAGGTCAGCGGCTACCACCTGAAGATGGTGGGCAGCGGCCGCGGCGGCTGGGACGTCCCGATGAGCAGCTTCCAGGTGCAGTTCGAGCAGATGCGTCGCGGCCGCGGCGTACTGGTCTTCGACGACGGGTGGCACAAGCTCGCGACCGCACTGTGGCTCTTCGGCCCGGTGCGCGAGGTGCGCGCGTGGATCGGGAACACCGAGGTGGTGCCCGGCGTCGACATCGACGCGCCGACGAGCATCGTGTGGGAACACGAGAACGGCATACGTGGCGTCTGGGACATCACGCTCGCGCCCGACCTGCTCCTGCGCTCCGACTACTACACCAACGACGAGCGGTGGGAGGTCACCGGTCGGCGCGGGTTCGCGCGCGTGAACCGGTGCACCGGTCGGGGCGTGCAGCAGCCGAGCCTCGAGGTGTACGTCGACGGTGAGATGCGCGGGTCCCACGCGCTCGACGACGACTGGGCGAGCAGCTTCCGCGATTCGGGCCGGCACTGGCTGCGCTGGTTGCACACCGGTACGGGTTCGTTGCTCTGGAGCGTCGAGGACGCAGTGGCGGTGTTGCGGTTCGCGCTGGCGGCCTACGCGAGTAGCGATGCCGGCGGGATCGGGATCG
>JBBQXR010000277.1:0-4923 GCA_038209455.1 Acidimicrobiia bacterium | reverse complement strand
GCGAGTGAGCGTCGTCCTCACCCTCGACCTCGGGACGAGCACCACCAAGGCTGCGCTCTGGAGCGGCTCGGAACTCGTCGGACTCCGACGCTCCCCCCTCCTCACCGTGCACGCGCGGCCGGGCTACGCCGAGCAGGAGCCCGAATCCTGGTGGGACGCGGTGGTGGACGCGTGCGGGTCCCTCCGCGAGCAGTGGCCCGACGAATACGCGGCGATTGAACTGATCGCCTGCAGCGCCGCTCGCGAGACCTTCGGGTGTTTCGACGCCGGGTTCGCACCTCTCGGCGCCGGCGTGCTGTGGAGTGACTGTCGCGCAGTCGCCGAGGCGGAACTCCTCGGCGATCCGGCTGAGTTCCGCGCCGTGACCGGAGTGCTCCTGACTCCCGCTTGCGCAGCCGCGAAAGTCGCGTGGATCGCGGCGCACGAACCGGCCCGGTTCGCCGCGACCCGTTGGGTGCTCTCGCCGCGCGACTCCGTGATCGCGCGGCTCACCGGCTCGGCGGTCACCGAACCCACGTTGGCGTCACGGACCGGTTGGTATTCGCTCGGCGACACGCGGCTCTGCGGGGAGGCACTCGCATCGCGCCTGCCCGACCTGGTCACACCCGTCACCAAGTTCCCAATCGCCGCCGACGGCGCGACCGAACTCGGCCTCGACCGTTCGGTGCGGGCGATCCCGGGGGCCGGCGATCGCCAGTGCGAGGTGCTGGGGAGTGGCGCCGCACCGACCGCTCCGATGATCTCCTGGGGCACGACCGCCAACGTCTCGGTCCCTCACGACGGCCCGATCGGCGCGCTCCCCCCGTTGGCCCAGGTGTCTCGCGGCGTCGGGAACGGTTTCGTCGTGGAGGCCGGACTCTCCGCCGCCGCCGAGGCGATGACGTGGCTGGGCCAACTCACCCGCACTCCCACGGACGCGCTGTGGTCGGCGGCCGCCCGCGTCCCTCCCGGTGCCGACGGGGTACGGGCGCAGGCATGGTTCAACGGCGCCCGCTCTCCGTGGTGGCACCCCGAAGCGCGGGCGGCCTTCAGCGGGCTCACCCCGGAGACGACGGCCGGCCAATGGGCACGGGCGTTGGTGGAGTCCGTCGCGTTCGACGTCGCGCGATCGGTGTCGCTCATCGCCCCCGATGCGGCTGCGCTGATGCTCGCCGGTGCGGGTGCTCGCAACGGGTTGTGGAGGGCGATCCTCGGCGGGGTGACCGAGCTCCCGCTCGTGGAGCGTCGACATACCGAAGCAGGTTCGGTCGGGGCCCTACTCCTCGCGGCCGAGGCCATGGGCCTCCCCCTCGGGGTCGACGCGGTCAATCCGGTGATCGCGCTCCATCGCCCCGACCCCGCCGTCGTCGACCGCTACCGCACTCTGCGCCCCGAGTTCGACGCCGAGACCCGTCGCCACCTCCCAACCCGTGTCGCAAACCCGCAAGAGTCGCGGGTCGGTGGCGCACAATGAGTACGTGCATCCTGCTGCCGGCAATCACCCACCCGTCGTCGCCACCCTCCCTGACGTCGAGACCGAGCGACTCCAGCTGCGTCGGTTCGAGACCGACGACGTCGACGCGCTCGCAGCGGTCTTCGCGAAACGTGAGGTCTGGGAGTTCCCGTACGCGCGTGCCTTCAGCCGGGACGAGACTGCGAACTTCATCGCCAACCAGCGTGCGCACTGGGACGCGTGCGGGTTCGGCCTCTGGCTCGCCGTTGAACGCGCGTCGGCGCGCGTCGTCGGGTACGTGGGGCTCTGCGTCCCGATGTTCCTCCCCGCGGTGCTCCCGGCGGTCGAGGTCGGCTGGCGGTTCGACCCGGACGTATGGGGTCGGGGCTACGCCAGCGAGGCCGCGCGCACGGCCCTCGATCAGGCTTTCGACACCTTGGGGTTGCCCGAAGTGTGCTCCATCCCGCAGGTGGACAACGTTGCGTCGGTCGCGGTCGGCGACCGCATCGGGATGCGACGGGACGAGGTGGTCACCATTCCGGCCAACGACATCCGTGGCGCGCTCGCTGCGCAACTCTTCTGGACCACGCCCTCGGAGTGGGCCGCCGTCCGCGAGGCGACCGCCTGATCACATCCCGGCGCACATCAAGTTGCGTCAACAAACCTACGCTCAGCGTGCGTTATTGACGCAAGTTGTCGGGAGCAGGCCACGATCACCGTCGGTCCCACGTCGGATCAGGCGAAGGAACTGCCGGGCGCGTACCCGTCGGTCTTCACACTGCGTTCGGCGATCAGCCAGCGGTCACCCGCCGACACGAAGCGGTCGCGGTACCGACCCCAATGGTCGAGACCGATGTCGGTGATGACCTCGAAGTAGCTGCTCGCACTGGCCGCGTCCTCCGCGTCGATGTCGATCAGCAGGTTCGTCACACAGTGGCGGAGTTGGGTGAGCCCGGGCGCGGCGGTCCCGCCGGGCCCGGAGAAGAACAAGCGCAGCGCGTCGTGGCCGCGATGCTCGCCACCATCGACGATCGCCAGTACGCCGTCGGGGACGAAACAGCCGATCATCTCGTCGTACCGACCGCGGTCGCCGGCGTGGTTGTACCGGGCGACGGTGTCACGGATGCACTCGCGTGCGATCAGCTCCCAGTGCTCCATCGGCGCGCACGTTACCGTCGGCGATCCGATCACGAGAGGCAGTCCCCATGGAACTCGTAGGCAAAGTCGCCGTCGTCACCGGCGGTGGATCCGGACTCGGACGCGCGAGCGCCACCGCACTCGCGGCGGCCGGGGCGCAGGTGGTCGTCGGTGACGTCGACGATTCCGGTGCGGCCGAGACCGTCGCTGCGATCGTCGAGGCCGGGGGCGCTGCGATCGCCCACCACGTCGACGTCGCCGATGCGGCTCAGTGCGGCGATCTGATCCGCGCCGCCGTCGACAGATTCGGAGGACTCCACATACTCCACAACAACGCCGGAGTCGCGTGGCCCGGCCGCGACGGCTTCGCGCCCGACGTCGACCCCGAACAGTGGGACCGCGTCATCGCGATCAACTTGAGCGGCACCTTCTACTGCTGCCACTTTGCGGTACCCGAGATGGCGAAGTGCGGAGGCGGTTCGATCATCAACACCGCGTCATCGATGGCCCACGTCCCCCTCGGTGGCCTCGACGGGTACGCCGCAAGCAAGGGCGGGGTCTCACTCCTCACCAAGTCGATGTCACCGAGTGCCGGAAGGCTCGGCATCAGGGTGAACGCGATCAGTCCTGGTTACGTCGACACTCCGATGAACGAGATGATTTGGGGCAACGAGACCGTGAAGCAGGCGTTCGCCCTCGGGCACGCGACCGGACTCCAGGACGCAGCCGAGATCGCCGACGTCGTGGTGTTCCTCGCGTCAGATGCTTCGCGCAGTCTCACCGGCGCCGACCTCACGTGCGACCGGGGCTGGACGGCGTTCAAGCAGCCGGATCTCCTCCGCCAGCTCTGACCAACGTCGATCGAGGATCAGCCGGAAACCTTCTCCGGATGTGCGTAGGCCTTCATCGCGGCGCGGTCGGCTGGGAGCACGTAGCCCTGCGCGATCGCAGCGTCCAACGCCTTCCCGAACTTGGCCGTGTACTCAGCTCGGTTCGCGTAGAGTGCCGAGAGTCGCGCAGCGGTGAGCGGCTGGGTCGAGCCCAACAGCAGGCAGATCGTCGACTGGTTCGGACCAGGCACTCCGGACAGCACCTCGACCGGAACGTCGACCGGCGGAGTGCGGACACCGCCGAGCGCGATGCCGTCCGAGTCACGGGAGATCTGGGAGTCGTCGGCCCCGGTCGTCGTGAGACGCGGCGCTTGACGCGGCAACGTCCCGGCGTCGACCCACGCCTCCAACGCGTGGAACGCCGCCTTGGTGACGACGTGCAACGGACCGTCGTTGATCGGTGCGCCACAGTCGAGCGAGTCGGCGACGCTACCCATCAGGTGCCGGTCGGCGTGCGCAGTCCCGGGCACCTCCCAGAGCCGGAACGTCTTGGTGTCGGGTTGGCGGGCTGCGGCGGATCGCAGGATTCCGCCGACATCGGTCTCGGCCTGCACGTCGATGATCGGGACGGTGGTGTCCGTCCGGAAGATCGCCGCGGTGCCGCTGATGGAACCGGCGATGTCCGCCGACTTCCCTGGCCCGACCAATCCGAGCCCGACCGCCCCACGACTGTGGACGAAGAAGCCGTCGAACGCGTGGGTGAGCGGCTGGACTCCGTTCACGTACGTCACGAGTGCGAAGGCCGACTGTGACTCCCCCGCCGCAATCACGTGTTGCACCTTCACGTTCCCGAGGGGTGCGCCGCCGGCGCGAGCTGTCCGCGCGACCTGAGTGAACATGTCGAACGAATAGCCGTCACCCGGATGGCTGAGCGTGGCGTAACGGGCGGGGTCGATCTTCTTCAGCCCCTTGCCCAGCAGGTCACCGCCGACGGGCACGCTGACGAGCACCGGTCCGCCCTCGACCCCGATCAGCTGCGCGGATACGCCCACCCACGCATCACCGTTCCGGATGATCTCCTCGTGCAGGCTCGCCCAATCCGGGTCAGCGTCGAGGCCGCCGCTGACGTTCAACCACTCGACGACGACGTTGCCACTGAACTTCTTCGCATCCGTAGGCCGTCGCACGAGGACCCGTGTCTTGTACGGCGCGCTGGTGTCGGGTGCGAACGACCACTTGCCGTCGGCGCCCGGCGTGCCTTGGGCCAGGTACGACGTTGCCGTACCCGCGGCGACGTACTCGTGCTCTTCGTATCCCGACGACTTCAGGTCTGCCGCTCCCGCGGCGGACCCCATGAAAGGATCCCCGGCCGCGGTGATCGCGGTGAGTTCCGCCTGGGGCCCGGCTGGGATCGACGCGGGCTTGGTCGCAGCAGTTGTCGACGGGGAGCTCGCACTTCCCTTGCTGCCACTGCTGCTGGAGCACCCGGCCGCGATCAGCGCGACCGCCAGCGAGGCGGCCAAC
>JBBQXR010000276.1:0-4975 GCA_038209455.1 Acidimicrobiia bacterium | reverse complement strand
GGTCGCGTCGGTCGCGTCGGTCGCGTCGGTCGCGTCGGTCGCGTCGGTCGCGTCGGTCGCGTCGGTCGCGTCGGTCGCGTCGGTCGCGTCGGTCGCGTCGGTCGCGTCGGTCGCGTCGGTCGCGTCGGTCGCGTCGATGATGGAGCCGACCTTGGCCCCCGCAAGTGTGCGGGCCTGGAGACCGGCGTCCTCGCGGGTCAAGATGTGCAATGCATCGCGGTCGGCGACGATGCCATGGATCTTGCCCGCCTGATGGAGCGCAGGCCCGGTGGTTCGGCCGGTGGTGAGGTCGATTCCCTGGAGGTTCCCGCCGCCCACGACGAGCAGCCGGTTCGCGGTCCGCACCGCGCTCGTGGGCTCGAACGGGAGACGTATGACCGACCGTGGGACCCGCCGGTCTGTTCGCAGGTCGTAGAAACCGCCGGTCCCGTCGGCGAAGAGTGCGATCAGCCGGTCGGAGCGCGGGGTCGATGCCGCCCACACCGCACGGCCGCCGCCGTGAAACAAGCGACGGTCGCGCCGCGCAGGCGATGCTTCATTGGTTCTCCCCTGGTGTAACTGACCCGATCCGCGTGGTTCCACGGAGCGGTTCCGGTGTTGCAACGATCATCGGCCCCCGCAGGGCGCTCGACCATCTCCTCGCGGTCCCGCGCCGGCTGGCGCGGCGGCAAGGCTCACCTTGCCGCCGCGCAAGGCCAACCGATACGGCGTCGCGCGACTACGTCCGCGCCGGACGCGAATCAGCGCCCCGAAAGGCCGCTGACGTGCACGTTCCTCAATCTGTTCTTGACGCGAATGACTGTGTTCGAACCCGCGACCCCAGCCTCGGCAAAGCGTTCGCCCGTTTCTCTCACCCCAGGCCTTCGAGACCTTGATCTTGGAAGCGTCGCCGCCACTTGTGCGTGCACGAGAGCCTCCTGGGTTGGTGTTTTGCCGTCGAACGACTCCACACTCACCCGGGAGGCTCACGCACCGGTGCATGTCAACAACGTCCCTGAAACAACACCGAGCTAGGGCAGAAGAATTACGCTGCTGAAGCACGTGCATTGAGCCGCCGCCCCACCGGGAGCGAAGACCGCCGTACCGTCGGTAACCACGAAGATAGTGACCTGGCCACCCTTCGCGCTCAAGGGAACGGAGACCGTGGCCGTGATCTTCGTCGTGTCGACGAGCGCGATGTTGGAGAAGGTGATCACCGAATCACTCGCGAAGAGCTTGATCGGTCCGACGAATCCTGTCCCGGTGATCGTGATCGTCTGGCTCGTCGGCCGGAACACCAAGCTCGGTGAGATCGACGTGATCGTCGGCCGGAAGGTGTTACCGGTAAACACGTCCGTGACACCGTTCGTGTCGGCGCCGACGAGATTCGACGCGTCCGACTCGTAGCTGACCCACCGACCATTCGCCGAGATCTGGGCGTACGAGGAGCCGCCATTCGCCTGATTCAGGTTCACGTCTACTGAAGTACGTGTGATCTTGCTGGTTTCGGCGTCGTAAGTGAAGACATCGAGAGCGGTGTTGGTGTCACCAGGGACGAGGTCCGTCGCCTTGGAGATGAACGACATGAACCGCGCACCAAACATAGAACCGGAGTCATCCGAGCACTGAGGGAGGGAAGAATCCCCGTTTCCGGCAATGAGCCGGAACGTCCCTGATCCAGATATTGGAAGGAGTCTTTCGAAGATGTCTTGGTGGCCGTTGGTATCACCGGACACCAGATTGCTCGCGAAACTGGCGAAGACGATACCGCTCGATGAACCGCTGTTGAGACAGTAGGAGGCGTACCCGCTCGAGCCATTCGCCTGAGCACCGGTTGAGGTCAACGAGCGACGCGTTGTCGTGTCGGTCGAGACTTTGTATTCAAAGACGTCGTCCGTGCCATTCGTATCTCCGCTGACAATGTTGTTGGCCGGCGAGTCGAACAGGAGAAACAAGCCGGCCGGATCGAGGCGAAGGTTGCTGAGATAGCCGGTCAGCGTGTTGTTCGTTCGGTTCGGTGACGCAATTGTTGAGCTGGTCTGCGATGAGACGTACGCATCGTTGAAGCCGAAGCTGAAGTTTTCCTCATAGGCGACGACCTTGCCGTTCGCAGACAGAGTCGGGTTCTTGTTGCATTCGACCGTGTCTGAGTTGAATGCCCACTTGAAGTAGACGAGCGTGACGGTCGCTACATCCACCACCCCGACTCGGCACCTCCTGCTTCCATCTCCGTAGCCCTGGTCAACCGTGTATGCGATCTTCGTGCCGTCTTCGCTGATCGTCGGCCTGGAATCCCCGACAACTGAACCGTCTGTGTATCGCGTTACCGTGCTGGTGCTGTTGTCTCGCACGAAGACGTCGGTGACGCCGTTCGTGTCTCCGGGCACAAGGTTCGAGGCGTCGGACAGGAACACGGTGTAACGACCGTCCCCCGAGATCGCCGGCGCCCAACTTCGACCGTTCGATTGTGCGGCCCCGGTCGACGGGTCCGGCAGACTCGAACGCAAGATGAATGCACACCCACTGGTGCCGAACAGCGCGAACACCACCAGAAAAATGAACGCCGTCCTGTACGGCCGGTTCGCTGCCCGCACCACCGTCTTCGAAAGTCGCATCCCGATTTTCCTCCCACGCCCAAAGTCGCTGTCCCCTGTCAGGACGTGAACCGAATCGAAACGTGAACCAGCATCGGGAAATGTTTCCCAGCCGCGAGATTCACCAGCGGAGGCGCGGCAACCGCGGGCCTATCGGCAGGTGATTCAGCGGTCGGGGTCGAGCAAGGGTCGCAGGCGCCGCCGGCCCCGCATGAGATGGACGCGGACGGCGGCCTCGGTGGAGCCGATCATCCGGGCGATCTCGGCGGCGCGGTATCCGGCGTAGTCGTGCAACACGACCGAGCGGCGCTGCATGTCACTCAACGACCGCAGCGCCGCGACCAGATCGGCCGCCTCGTCGGGGGCGTCGTAGGTGTCGTCGATGTCGTCGATGACGACCTCGTGGATATCGCGGCGCTGGCGCTGCAGGTCACCGGCCGCGATGCGAAACGCCGCCCGCCACACCCACTTCTGCGGATCACGGACTTTGTCGCCGCGCCGCAACAGCTGCGCGAACGCCTCGGCGACGGCATCGTCGGCCACGGCCCGACTCTGGGCATAGCCGTACAATGAACGCCAAAGCCGGGGGCCGTCCGCGCGATAGAGAGCCTCCACCTCGCCCGCAAAGTCGCGCTCAATCCCGCCGGGCCGTTTGTCGATCTCAACCCGGGCCCCAACCCTCCAGACGTCCGGCACCTATGGGACCTGCTCGAGTCGACGCAGACCGTCGAAGTCCCCGAACGTCCACGCCGACGTGCCGTCGAAGGCGAGCACGAGCTGCGGAGTCGAACGGGCGATGGTCGACACAAGGCGCCCCGTTTCGATGTCGTTTGCACGGAGCACACCGAATGCCGCCGACCAGACAATCGTGTCGCCGGCTGAGATCGTCGTCGTCAGAGGATCGAGCAACGCGATGTCACGCACGACAAGGTCATCGTCGACGGCGCTCACCTGGCGGCCGGCCGGTTGCGCGACATAGACGCGCTTGGGCAAGGCCGCCATCGCGACCACTCCGCGGATACGTACCGTGCCTTCGACTCGGAGCGAAGATGCGCCAATGCGCTCCAGTACGCCGCCGTCGGTGTCGATCGCCCATACGTCGTCGCCGGAACTCACGACCAGCGACGCGTGGACGGTCCCAACCGTCACCGGCGCGCCCGAACCGGCGACGTCGAAAGCAGTGAGCGCGAATCCCGCCCGGGCGACGAAGACTCGGCCGTCGGCCACCGCGATCTCGACGCGCGAGGCCACCGGTCCCAGATCAGCAACGGCATGGGGGACGCCATCGCCGCCGACCCGTAACATCAGTCCGGCCCGGGTGAGCACAATTCCGATCGGCTTGCCGGAGCGATCGACACCGGCGCCGAGAGCCGCCACCGTCCCGGCGACCGCGACGGATCGGTGAGCACCGCGCTCATCGGCGAAAACGATCTCACTTCCGCCGCGGAACGCGGCAACGACGTGCCCCGCCGCCGCCGAGACCAGCGGCACACCGACCCGGTCCGGCGCCGCGACCGAGATCGAAGGCCCAACCGTCCACAGTCGAGGCGAAGGCGACGTCGCCACTCGTGTCGGTGGCATGGAACGGCCGATCAGGAATCCGGCCCCGACCAGGGCAATCGCCACGGCTACAGCCGCGAGGGCCGGCACTCGATTTCGGCGCGCGGGAGGGGCGTCGGCGGGAACGAGATCGGCGACTTCGAGATCCGCGGCTCGCCGGGTGATCTCGGGCCAGTGATTGCGTACCGGGATGCGATCGAGGGCTGAAAGTCGTGTCGGCACTTCGTCGTCCCTGCTCTCCGGTCGTCAAGGGTCTCGCCTGTCAGGGCGTGAAAGGGCCAAGAGCGTTATCGCCGACGAACATTTCTTTTCGCTTGCGGTTCATGACCCGGCGGCCAGGTTCGCCGGGTACCGCACGACCGTGCCGGCGTCGGAATTCGTCGCCCAGATGGATCCGTCGAAGTACGCGACGCCATTGACGCCGGGCCCCCCGGTTACCTCCGCGAGCCAGCCGCGCTCCAGGTCGTAGGCCACCAATCGTTGCTCGTCCTGGCGGGTGAGCCACAGCGTCACCCCGACGAGGGCGAGCTCATTACCGGGCCGGCCGCTCCGAGCGTACGTGCGAACGACGCGCTTGTGCATGACATCGACCTCTTCCAGCTTGCCGCCGGAGTCGATGAAGACTCGGCCGGACGGCGTTTCGAGCATGCCCCACGCTGAGCGAAGTCCCGGCAAGGCGACCGACGCCTCGATGCCGCCGGTCTCGGCGTTGATACGCGCGACGAACATTGCAAAGCTCGGGCCCGTCAAGACTCCGTACGCGACCGTCACGTGATCACCTGTCGCGGTGAGTACCTGACACGCCCCGGGCAGGAAGACGTCTGACAACGGCCGGTTGTCTG
>JBBQXR010000275.1:0-4982 GCA_038209455.1 Acidimicrobiia bacterium | reverse complement strand
CGTTCGCCTTGTTCATGTTGGGGTTGGAGAATCCGGGCATGTACCCGGGGCCTGGGGGAGCGTCAGCATTGTTCTGATCGGTCAGCAACCACGCGTCGAACGCCTTGCGGTAGTCCGGGGTGAAGCGGCGCACGATCTTGTCCATGAGCGCGGTTTGGCCGTCGGCTTGTGCTTGTTGCCAGGTGTTGAAGCCGGCGGAGTCCGCCGCCAACTGCTGGCCGCCGAGGGTCGACGCGGCTTCGGCTTCGAAGCGGAGGCGGCTCGATTCTCCGTAGAGCCGCGACTGCTCGCCGTCGAATCTGGCGGCCTGGTAGCCGCTCCAGGCGGTGGCGATGGCCACCACCGCCAACAGAGACACTTCGACGATCTCGAGGACGCGACGCCAGCGGGCGCGTCGATCGTCAAGGGGGTCGGTGTGCGTGCCGGATGCTTCGTGTTCCGAGAGGTGGTGCGCCACTTCGATGTTCATTCCTTCCGGCACGAGAGGCTGCTCCTTCGGGCATCGCTCGCTCGCAAAAGAGGGCGAGTTCAAGGGTCATCCGCGACGGGTCATCGTAGGTGAGGCGGCCGTACCGGGTCTGCGATGTGCCTCGCGGATCAGGCGCTGATGATGCCGAGGTCGCGGGCGGCGGTGACGGCATCGTTGCGGTTGCTCACGCCGAGTTTGCCGTAGGTGGAGATGGGTTGGGTCTTCACCGCGTTGCGCGAGACGTAGTGGCGGCTTCACGAGTTTGACCGACGACGAACTGACCGACCTGCTCGGCGGCTGGGCCACCCAAGGCCTGCCGGCGGTGAAGATGAAGGTGGGCCGCGATCCACACGACGATCCGCGACGCGTAGCGGTCGCCCGCGCGGGTGGTTGATGACGTTGACGAACCAGCAGCACATCCCTCGGAGCGGTGCTACGCCGCGTTGACACACAATCGACACGAAACTGTCGTGTTGGTCCGGAATTCGCGCCGGTTCGTGAGGGTAGGGGTGTCGTATGGACCCGCTGCTGATCGTCTTGCTCATCGTCCTGGCGGTCGTCATCGCCGCCATCGTCTTCGTGGTCGTGCAGCGGAAGCGACGATCAGGTGGCGTCATCGGGTCGGGGAGCGCGGGATCGACGGGAGTGGGAACGTGACCGGGCTGCTGCGAGCGAGCACGCTCGTTGGGGGACCGATCGTGACGTTGAACGGTGAATCTCCGTTGGAGGTCAAAGACGTCGTCTTCGACCGGGCATCGGGCGAGCTCCGCGGGTTCACGCTCCGCAAGAAGGGCATCCTCGGGAGCCCGGTCAGTGACTACCTGCCGTGGAATGCCGTGCACGGTCTCGGGCCTGACGCGGTGATGATCAGTGACGAGTCGGCTCTCGCGTCCGACGCCGGCGGAGACCTCGAGGGGGGCGGAGACGTCCTCGGCAACCGCGTCCTGACCGAGAGCGGCACCGACCTCGGCGAGGTGATCGAGGTGGTGGTGTCGACCGGCGCTCACGCCGACGTCGTCGGCTTCGAGGTCGAACCCGTGGCTGCAGCGCACGACACGGGCGGACGCAACGTGTTCATCCCGATGCCGGACACCCTCGCCATATCGGGCGAGAAGATCATCGTCCCCGACTCGGCAGCCGAATTCATCAGAGACGACCTGTCCGGGTTCGGCAGCGCCGTTGCCGACTTCCGGTCGGCGCTCTCAGGAAAGGACAGCTGATGCGCTGGAGCGATGCCCTGGGCCGTGAAGTCGTCGATACCTCGACGGCGGTGGCCGTCGGCCGTATCGACGCGCTGGTCGTCGACGCGCGTGCGTCGTCGATCGCCGGGTTCGTCATCGGAGACCAGGTCGTGTCGTGGTCCGCTACTGGTGGGATCGGCTCTGATGCCCTCACCATCTCTGGAACCGATACCTTGCACTTCCCTGGGTCGGCTACGGAGCAGGGGGCCGTGGATGGCCGCACGCGTCCACTCGACAAACCGGTGCTCACCGAGGACGGCTACGGCCTCGGTGACCTCGCCAACATCGAGTTCGACCCGGCGACTGGTGCCATCGAGCAGCTGATATTGCCTGACGATCACCTCGCGGGCTCGCGGTTGTTGGGCGTGGGTTCCTTTGCCGTGGTGGTGTCCTCGGCCGACCGCTCATCGTCGAACGGCGATCTTGGCGGGCTCACCAAGGCCGAGCTCTACGACCGGGCCAAGGACTGCGACATCGACGGACGCTCGACCATGAGCAAGGACGAGCTCCTCGCCGCCCTCGGCTGACGGCCGTTGACCGGAACGCGATCCAGCCGTTCGCGGGCCAAACGCTCGCCGGCTCCCGGTCACCTGTCCCGGCTCTCGCTGCGAGTTGTTCATTGCCCGGCGCCGAAGCGCAGTTGGTAAGCGTTCTGGACGTCGCGGAGGTCGGCGGGCAGGTTGTTGGCGGCTGCGCACCCGGCGACGACGAGCGTGGCTTGGCGGTGCAGCGCCTGGCGACGTTCTGACGGACCGGCGTCGAGGACCTCGGTGAGGAGCTCGAGCGCTTGGAGCAGATAGATGCACACCGTCGGCATGGTTGCGGCCGCCTGGCGGACCTCGTCGAACGCCAGGCAGATCAGGTCCTCGTGGGTGTCCTGATGCAGGAGCACCACTCGACCACAGCCGTCTCGCGGTGCCGCGGTCGACGGTGGGTGTCGCCGCAGCAGTTCGCCGAGCACCGCGGCGCAGTGGAAGATCGCGTCCTGGGCGGTGGTCGGGTCGTTGACGCCCGGCGACAAGGCCTTCAGGGCAACGTCGGCAAGTTGACGAAGCCCGAACGATATGTCCTGCTGCATCGTTCGGGTTTCCCCGGTGAAGATCGAGGCCAAGACCCGGCGCTCCACAGCGTCGACATCGTCAGGTTCCACCGAGAGCGTGCAGACGGGTGTCCTGGCGACGGCGTAGCGCCCCGGGTGCGCCTCGACCCACATGGTGTGCCCGGAAGGGACGCATGCGGTGAGCTTGTCCACGTCGACCTGTTGGATCCACCCGCTTCGATCGAACCGGATCGTGTGCGCAGGATCTTTCGGGTGGCCCGGCGTCGGTTCGGGTGCTTCGTCGGACGTGGGCCACGTCCGACGGATCTGGGTGATCGCCTCGCCTTCGACGTCGTGGAGGATGTGGCTGATGTCCATGGAGTGGGCGCTGTGGTCGATGAAGGCGACCACGGCCAGGATGGTGGTGATGCCGAGGACGACGGCGATCGCGACCGAGAGGTTGGGGATCACGGGGTCGCCGCCCTCCTCGAGGGCAGTTCGCACCGAGCGCAGTATCAGCAGGCAATAGGTGAAGGTGCCGACCACGAGACCCATCACCCGCTTGTTGAACGGGTCGCGGAAGAGGGTGTGGACCACCCGGGGGGAGTACTGGTTCGAAGCCTGTTGGATGATCAGCAGCGAAACGGAGAAGGCGATGCCGGCGAAGGTGATCGTCGCGCCGGCGATCGTGCCCAGCAGTGCTCGGGCGCTCGGAACTGTCGAGGTGAAGCCGAGCGGGAGGGTCGCGCCGGACTGGTCCAACGCTCGATCGAACGCGATCGCCGCCGACGCGAGGATGATCGCCGCCACCACGGCGAGCATGGGGACGAGGAACAGGCTTGCCCGGAACCGCTCAGCCAGCGCGTTCAGTCGCAGGCTCAAGACGTCGACCGCCGGGCGACCGGGACACCCTTGCCGGACCCGGCTCCACGGGCACCAGCGGTCACCGCGCGACGTCGTCGGACGACGTGACCGGCGATAGCGGGGAGACAAGCCGGTCGGTCCGGTCTCGGCGGGCGCGGATTCTCCACCCGGGTGGCTTCGTCGTGTTCTTCGCACGAGCAGACGAGCATGGTGGCTCCCTCGGTGGTGGAGCGTCGTCACCGCTCTCGGGTGGGCCAGGTGCGATGGCGGTCGGGTATTGGGCGGTTCGGCGGAGCAGTGCCGTGCTCCGGGCCGCGACGATTCGAGGGTCGTCGTGTCGGCTCACCAGGTCAGCGATGCCGTGGTCGAAGTGCTGGGCGCGAACGGCGGGTTCGCTGGTGTCGTCGATCAGGATCACGGGTGGACCGGCTCGGGATCGGAGCGCTTCGGCGAGGCTGAGCCCGTCCATGCCGGCGAGGTGGTGGGCGGCGATGACGAGGTCGACGGCTCGATAGGAGAGCACGTACAGCGCGTCCTCCGCGGAGTGCGTTTCGAGGATTCGTCGGCCGGTGGACCGCAGCGCGACGGCGAGGCCAGTGCGCGACAGCTCATCAGGATCGATGAGGAGCACGGTCTCGGATCGATCGTCGCGCCGCCCGACCGGGGGTGTGGAGGTTCGCACGGTTTGGATCGTCGCAGTCGTTCGTCGCCGGTCGAGGTCCGGTGTGTCACGGGGTCGTCACAACAGTTCCGGTGGATCGGTCGTGGGGTCGGTGGTCGCGGGGAGGGTGAGGGTGAAGCGGGCTCCGCCTTCGGGTCGGTTCGCGGCGGCGATGTCGCCACCCTGGGCGCGGGCGTGCTCTCGGGCGATGGCGAGCCCGAGTCCTGAGCCGCCCGCAGCGCGGGACTCGTCGCTCTTGTAGAACCGGTCGAAGATCCTTTCGAGTCGGTCTGCGGGTATGCCGGGTCCCTCATCGAGGACGTCGATGACGATGTCGGGTCCGCGCTGGTGCGCGGCGACGTGGATGGGTCCGCGTCCGTGCGCGGCGGCGTTGGCCACGAGGTTGCCCAGCACCCGGCGAAAGCGTCCCCGGGCCGCGGTTACCCACAATCCGGGTTCGGTGTCCACCGTGACGTTGACCGTGTCGGGCAGCTTGAGCGAATCGATCGTGGCGCGCATCGCGACTGCGACGTCGAGCGCTTCGGCGTCCACCGGTTCGGCACCAGCGTCGAGGCGTGAGAGCTCGAGCAGGTCGAGCACGAGGTCTTTGAGACGGGCCACGTCGTTGAGCAGCACTGTGACTGGTCGTCGAGACGACTCGGGGAGCTCGTCGAGATGGTCCTGGAGCAGGATCGCAGTGGCGGTCAT
>JBBQXR010000274.1:0-5032 GCA_038209455.1 Acidimicrobiia bacterium | reverse complement strand
GGCCGCAAGGCGACGATTCGCGTCCCGCAGCGCGGCGCGAAGCGAACCTTGCTCGAAACGGTCGAGCACAACGCGCAGGAGGCGTTCCACCGGCACAAACTCAAGCGCGCGTCCGACCACAACGCCCGGGCCAAGGCGCTGACCGCGCTCCAGGAGGCACTGGAACTTCCCGAGGCGCCGCTGCGGATCGAGTGCTTCGACATCTCCAACCTCCAGGGCACCGAGATCGTCGCGTCGATGACCGTGCTCGAGGACGGCATCCCGAAGCGGTCCGAATACCGCCGCTTCAAGGTGCGCAACCAGGAGGGCCAGGACGACTTCGCCGCGATGGAGGAGGTCCTCACCCGCCGCTTCCGGCGGTACCTCGAGGAGCGTGACGAGGGGGCGCGGGCCGGGAAGCGCTTCGCGTACCCGCCGAACCTGCTCGTGATCGACGGCGGCAAAGGCCAACTCGGCGTCGCGGTCCGCGTACTCGAGGAACTCGGACTGGAGGAGATCAGCGTCGTCGGTCTGGCCAAACGGTTCGAGGAAGTGTTCCGGCCGGGGGAGTCGGAGTCGGTGCGTATCCCGAGAGATTCCGAAGCGCTCTATCTCCTGCAACAGGTGCGCGACGAGGCGCACCGGTTCGCCATCACCTACCACCGCAGTCTGCGCGACAAGAAGATGACGGTCTCGGTCCTCGACGAGGTGCCCGGTCTCGGCCCGACGCGCCGCACCCGCCTGATCAAGCACTTCGGTTCGGTGAAGAAGCTGCGCGAAGCCGACCAGGAGACCCTGGCTGCGCTCACCTGGCTTCCCGATGCGGTCGGGGCAGACCTCTACGCCAAGCTCCACGGCGAAATCCTGCCCAGCACCCAGCGCGTACGATGACCGGGTCATGACCGTTCCCTCGACTGCCGACTACTCATCGGGCCTCGACGTCACCGTGATCACCGGGATGTCGGGCGCCGGACGCGCCACCGCGGCGAACGTGCTCGAAGATGTCGGGTTCTTCGTCATCGACAACCTGCCGCCCGCGCTCATCGGCAAAGTCGCCGAACTCGCGCGCGGCGGGAGTAGCCCGCAGCGCTACGGCTTCGGGGTCGACGTCCGCACGGGGTCGTTCGTCTCCGACCTCGACGAGGCCCTCGCCGAGCTGCGGTCGATCGGGGCTCGGACGCGTGTGCTCTTCCTCGAAGCATCCGACGATGCGCTGATCCGCCGCTTCGACGCGTCCCGCCGGCCGCACCCGCTGGCCGATGCCGAGCGGCTTCTCGAAGGGATCCAGAAGGAGCGCGCGCTCCTGGAAGAACTCAAGGGACGGGCGGACGTCGTCATCGACACGTCGATGCTCAACGTGCACGAACTTCGCGACCGGTTGGTCTCGATCTTCTCCTCCGACGCCACGGCCTCGTCGATCCAGGTCGACATCGTGAGTTTCGGGTTCAAGCACGGGCTCCCACTCGACGTCGACCTCGTGTTCGACTGCCGCTTCCTGCCGAACCCGCACTGGGTCGACGAGCTCCGTCCGCTCGATGGTCGTGATGCCCTCGTGCGCGAGTACGTGCTGGCCCAGCCCGACGCCAAGGCGTACCTGGAAGAACTGCGGCGGCTTTTCGAGTTGACGCTCCCGGCCTACGAACGTGAGGGCAAGGCGTACCTGTCCATCGCGGTCGGCTGCACGGGTGGCCGCCACCGCAGTGTGACCATCGCTGAACAGTTGGCGAGAATGCTCGACGACCTCGGCTATCGGCCACACACGCGTCACCGCGACGTCGACCGTGATTGAGACGCCCGACCGACGTTCGTCGTGCAACATCGTCGCGATCGGAGGCGGGCACGGACTGGCGATGACGTTACGCGCAGTTCGCCACTATGCGCTTGACGTCACCGCGGTCGTGAGCGTCGCCGACGACGGTGGTTCCACCGGTCGACTGCGTCGCGACCTCGGTGTCTTCGGTGTGGGGGACCTCCGTAAGTGTCTGGTCGCCCTCGGCAACCCCGATGCGCCGTTCACCCAGGCCATGGAACACCGGTTCGCGGGCGGCGACCTCGACGGTCACGCCCTCGGGAACCTGATCCTCGTCGGACTGGCCGACGTCACCGACGACTGGGAGGCAGCACTCGCCGAGGCGGGTCGATTGGTGGGGGCCGTCGGCCGCGTCCTGCCCGCAACCGCCGTTCCGGTCACCCTCGAAGCGGAGGTCGACGGGGGCGTGGTGACCGGCCAGGTCTCGATCCAGAACTCGCAGCCGCGCATCCGGCGGGTCTCCCTGATCCCGGCCGACGCTCCGTCCCCGGCCTCGGTCGCCGAGTCGATCCTCCGGGCCGATCAGATCGTGCTGGCCCCGGGATCCTTGTTCACCAGCCTCATGCCGACCCTCATGGTTCCGGCGGTTCGGAGCGCATTGGCCGCGACCGACGCCGAGATCGTCCAGATCTCCAATCTTGCGCCCCAGATCCCCGAAACCGAGGGTTTGAGCGCTGCCGACCACCTCCTGACCGTCCTCGAGGCCGGCGTCCGCGTGGATCGATTCGTGGTCGACATCCACAGCCGGTTGGCCGTGAATCCCGATGCGATCACGGCCCTCGGGGTCGAACCAGTAGTCGCGGATGTCGCCCGACCCGACGTGAGCGCACACGTTCCGGCCAAACTGGCGCCGGTACTCGCAGCGCGGCTGCTCTGCGGACGGTGAAGTCAAGCGCAATCTGGATCGGGCAATGACGCCCGAAGACGAAGGGGTCAGGTCATGACGGTACGGGTTGGCATCAACGGTTTCGGCCGGATCGGTCGGTCATTCACTCGAGCGCTGCTCGCACGCGGCGCGGCCGCCGACGTCGAGCTCGTGGCCGTCAACGACCCGTTCGGCGACTCGCACACCATGGCGTTCCTCCTGAAGCACGACTCGGTCGGCGGCACACTGGCGAACGACGTCGCCGAGACCGACGGTGGGTTCTCCATCGACGGCAACGAGATCAAGAAGCTCGACCAACGTGACCCGGACCAGATCCCGTGGGGCGACAACGGTGTCGACGTCGTGATCGAGTCCACCGGCCTGTTCACCGCTCGCGGCGACGCGGCCAAGCACCTCGCCGGTGGCGCCAAGCGAGTGGTCATCTCCGCTCCGAGTGGCGACGCCGACACGATGATCTGCATGGGCGTCAACGACGGCGACTTCGACCCTTCGGCCCACACCGTCATCTCGAACGCGTCCTGCACCACCAACTGCCTGGCGCCCCTCGCCAAGGTGCTCCACGACAGCTTCGGCATCGAGCGGGGTCTCATCACCACGGTCCACGCCTACACCTCGGACCAGCAACTCCAGGACCAGGCCGTCGCCACCCGGAGCGGCAAGCCCGACCTCCGTCGGATGCGCGCCGCCGCTCTTTCGATCATCCCGAACAGCACGGGTGCGGCCCGGGCCATCGGCCTCGTCCTGCCCGAGCTCAAGGGCCGCCTCGACGGCATGGCGTTGCGCGTCCCGACGCCCACGGGTTCCATCACCGACCTCGTCGCGACCTTGAAGCGCGAAGCAACCGTCGACGAGGTGAACGCGGCCTACGCCGCGGCCGCCGCCAACACCGCGTACCGCGGGGTGCTCGAGTACAGCGACGAACCACTCGTCTCGGCCGACATCGTCGGGAACCCGTCGTCGTGTGTGTACTCCTCCGTCGACACGATGGTGAACGGCCCGACGGTCAAGGTCCTCGGTTGGTACGACAACGAGTGGGGCTACTCCAACCGCCTCGTGGACCTCGTCGGTTTCATCGGCGCCCAGTAACCCGCCGGACCGGGGACATCACATGCCAGGCGGAGTACCTCGCCTCGAAGACCTGCCCGACCTCAAGGGCAGGCGTGTCCTGTTGCGGGCGGACTTCAACGTGCCGATGCGCGATGGTGTGATCAGTGACGACCTGCGGATCACCGCGGCGCTGCCGACCGTCAACTGGCTGCGTGAGCACGGTGCGGCCGTCGTGGTGTGCAGTCATTTCGGGCGCCCGAAAGGCAAGCCGGATCCGCAGTATTCGCTGACGCCGGTGGCCAAGCGGCTGGGGGAGTTGCTCGACCAGAACGTCGAGTTGTGTCCCGAGGTGGTCGGCTTCACCGCCGCGGCCATGCAGGCCAGCTTGCGGCCCGGCGACGTGATGATGCTGGAGAACCTCCGGTTCAATGCCGGCGAGACCGAAAACGACCCGGCGTTCTGTGTCTCGCTGACCGAACCGGTCGACGCCTACGTGAACGATGCGTTCGGGGCGTGTCATCGCGCGCACGCTTCGGTCGTCGGACCGCCGGTGGTACTCCCGAGCGCGGCCGGCCGCCTCCTCCAACGTGAGGTCGAGGTGCTCTCGGGGATGCTCGAGTCGCCGAAGCACCCGTTCGTCGCCATCCTCGGAGGCTCGAAGGTCAGCGACAAGCTCGGCGTGATCGAGGCCCTCCTCGAACGCTGCGACACGATCCTCGTCGGCGGCGCGATGGCGTTCACCTTTTTCGCCGCGCAGGGCCACCCGATCGGTGACTCGCTGGTCGAGCCCGACCGTATCGACGACTGCAAGCGACTGCTCGCGACCGGGCGGGTCCGGATCCCGGTGGATGTCGTGATCGCCGAGGAGATGAGCGAGGCGGCACCGACCCGCATCGTCGGCGCGACCCGGATCCCCGACGGTTGGAAGGGTCTCGACATCGGGCCCGAGACGGCGGCGATCTTCTCCGACGAGATCGCCGAGGCCCGAATGGTCCTCTGGAACGGCCCGATGGGCGTGTTCGAGATGACGCCGTTCGCCTCCGGCACGCGCGCCGTCGCCCAGGCCGTGGCGGACTGCTCCGGATTCACGATCATCGGCGGGGGAGACAGCGCCGCCGCCGCCCGCCAGTTCGGGTTGGCCGGCGAGATCGACCACGTCAGCACCGGCGGCGGCGCGTCCCTCGAACTCATCGAGCACGGCGACCTCCCCGGCTTGGAAGCACTCCGAAAGGGCATGAGATGACCGAGCGCACGCCCATCATCGCGGCGAACTGGAAGATGCACCACGACCACTTCGTGGCCATCCAGTT
>JBBQXR010000273.1:0-5064 GCA_038209455.1 Acidimicrobiia bacterium | reverse complement strand
GCTCGATGCGCAGATGAGATCCACGTCGGACTCGGCCACTGCGACCGCCCAGTTGGACGCGGCCGCGACGCAGTTCCAAGCGCTGCAGAGCCGTCAGCAGGATCTGCGGCGTGCGGCAGACGGTGTCGGGGCGGGTGCGGTCGTCGTCCGTGCTGCGACGATGGGCACGACCTCCACGGACCGTCACCCGATCCACGATGCCGTGCTCGGCGGGCTGTTCGGACTCCTGCTCGGCCTCGGGTTGGCGGTCCTGCGGGAACTGCTCGACGAACGGGTCCGCTCCACCGAAGAGATCGAGCGCGCGACGGGCCTGCCGGTCTTGGCCGAGTTGCCACGCGACCCGCGTGCCAAACAGCAGCCGAGTCGGGTCGCGGTGCTGGTCAGTCCCAAGTCGGCACTGAGCGAAGCGACCCGAGCGCTGCGCGCCGGTATCGAACTTCGCGACGTCGGCCACCACCCGTCGAGCCTTCTGATCACCAGTGCGGCGCCGGGCGAGGGAAAGTCGTTGGTGAGCGCGAACCTTGCCGCGGCCTACGCCGCTGCCGGCTACCGAACGGTGCTCGTCGATGCCGACCTGCGAACGCCGCGCCTCTCGTCGATGTTCGGCACCTATCCCGAGCCGCTCATTGCGAGCGGCGAAGCGGTTCATGGACTGTCGAGCCTGTTGCGGGCGCTGACCTTCGCGGGGGCCGACCGCGCCGCGCTCGAGCAGGCTGCGCTCTTGCGGACGCCGGTCGAGAACCTGCTCGTGCTCCCGGCCGGACCCGAACCCACCAATCCCGCGGAGCTGCTCGACTCGCGCGCGATGGCGGATCTCCTCACCGACCTCGGTGCATTCGCCGAAGTCGTTGTGATCGATGCCCCCCCGCTGCTCCCCGTGAGCGATGCGTTCGGGCTCGCGCGCCATGCCGACGGTGTCGTGCTGGTCGCAGCGATGGGGGAGTCGGATCGCCGCGCGCTCCGCCGCATCAGTGTGATGCTGGCGGCCCACCCGCGGGTGCTCGGCATCGTCGTCAACAAGGTCGCGCCGAGTGCGGCATACACCACGTACGCCCCGCGGCGACGCGGCGTGTCGGCGCATCCCTCGGCAGCACGCGGCCCGCTCCGCGTGGTGCGCCCGATTGCGGTGTCGATGCCGCCGACCGGGACGCCGGACGCGAATGGCGACCTCTGGATCGACCTCTCGGAGGACACGGATCCGTACCTGACCGTGCGCGACGGTGAACTGCAACTCAACACCTGGGGTCGCTGACCGCACGGCGGGTACCACGCACAGTGGTGCATGCTGGCCCAGATTGCCGTGAACAAGCCCGAATATCGGCGTTTTCGGCTTCAGGATCTCACGGAGAGTGACGATAGGCAGTCGTGCCTGTCGTCCGTCCCGACATCACGCCCCTGCGAACCCGATCGTCGGATCGACCCGACGCGCCCCCCACGCGCGCCGGCCGGTACCGATCGTTCGTCCGCCGGATGGCGCTTCCGCTGGTGATGGTGGTCGTCGCGAGCGGCTGTTGGTCCCAATACCGCGGTGACCTCTCGCACAGCGGGAACCAGGCCAACGAGTTCGCGATCGGGTCGGCCAACGCGTCGACGCTGGCCGAGGCCTGGATTGACACCACGGGCAGTGCCGTCAGCACCGCGCCCACCGTCGCCAACGGAGTCACGTACGTGGGTGCGGCCGACGGCAACCTCTCTGCGTTCGACGCGGCGGGGATCAAGGGTTGTTCCGCCGGACCGCCGAAGACCTGCGCTCCGCTGTGGACCGGCGCCGTCGGTGTGGGCGCGCTCCGGACCTCGCCGGCGGTGGCCGGTGGTGTGGTCTACATCCAGGGTCGCGACACCCTGGTGGCGTTCGACGCGAATGGTGTCAACGGATGCACCTCCGGTCCGCCGGTCACGTGCGCACCGCTCTGGACGAGCGTCAGTCTGGGCGACGTGCGCTCCTCGCCGACGGTGGCGGGCGGCATGGTCTTCACCACCGGATCCAACGGGTTGCTGGCGTTCGATGCTGCGGCCGTATCGGGATGCGCGGGCACCCCGAAGGTGTGCTCTCCGGTGTGGAGCGCTTCGTTCGTGCCCGGATGGGATGCGTCGCCAACCGTTGCGGCGGGTCGGGTGTTCGTCGCCGGCGCGACTTCGGTAGCCGCGTTCGACGCCGCGGGCGTCAGTGGTTGTCTGAACCAGCTCTGCGCGCCACTGTGGAGCGTCAACGGTTCGTACTCGTCGCCGGCGGTCGTGGGCGGCACCGTGTTCCTGGCCGGCGGTGATCACGGTCTGGCCGCGTTCGATGCCGCGGGCGTGACGCATTGCATGGGCGTTGTGTGTGTCCCGCTCTGGACCGGCACGCTCTCGGTCGCGCCGGGAGAGCACGTCGATCCACCGGCGATCGCCAACGGCGTGGCCTACGTGAACGTCCGCGGGTCGATCTTCGCGTTCGACACCGTGGGGTACCTCCGCGGCTCGGACCGCTGCATGAAGGGCGTCGACCTCTGCACGCCGCTCTGGCAGACCGGGCCAGGGACGACGGCGAGCGACGTCGTGTCGGGCGCACCCGCGCTCGGGAACCGGGTGCTCTACGCCGGTGGCGACGAACGGCTCACGGCGTTCGACGCCGCGGGCACCGTCAACTGTGCTTCGTTCCCGAAGTCGTGTGATCCGCTCTGGCGGTCTCCCGCGGCCACGGCCGGCTTCGACGCGCCGGTGGTGAGCGGAGGCACGCTGTTCGCGGGATCGGACGACGGTGTGCATGCGTTCCGGACGTCGGCCACACCGACCGGACCGACGCTGGGCTCGGTGGCACCCGACGCGGCCGTGGGTCGCACCACGACCGTGACGCTCACGGGTACCAACCTCGATCCGGCGCTGACGATCGACACCTCGATCCCCGGTGCGACCGTCGGTGCGCCGGTCGCGCAGTCAGCGGTGTCCTTCACCGTCGCGGTGACGGTGCCGGCGACCACCGCAGCCGGGCAGTACGCGGTCAGCGTCCAGAATCCCGATCAGCGCCGCGCCACCCGGACCGTCGTCGTCGTCGGCGGGACCTCAGGACCAGAGATCGCGGCTCGCTCGGGCATCTCGGCCTTCCCCGGATCGCTGTGGGAGTCGCCGGCCGATCGCGACGCCGATGCTCAGGCCGTCGCGGATGCGGGCGTCGGGTGGACCGCGCTCGACCTCGACTGGAAGTCGATTCAGGGGTCGAGCACCGACTGGGGTTGGGCGCGCGGCGTGCTCAACAACGGCGGCTTCGACGGAGCGGTCAGGGCCGCACGGTCGCGCGGGCTGAAGATCTTGGGGTCCATCACCTACAGCCCGAAGTGGGCCAGTCCGAACTGTGCCGACCAGAACGGCACCTACGTCGGCCACTGCTTCCCCGATGCGGCCCACGTCGTCGACTTCGCGAACTTCGCCCGGGCGGCGGCAGAGCGGTACGGGTCGCAATCGACGGTGGCGGATCCGCTCCTCCGCGGGAGCATCACCGACTGGCAGATCTGGAACGAACCGAACCACCAGGAGTTCTCGCTCCCGCGACCCGACCCGGGCCGTTACGCCGCGATGCTGCGGGCCGCCTACCCCGCGATCAAGGGGGCCGATCCGACCGCGACGGTCATCACCGGAGGCACCGCGCCGTCAGGGAACTCGTTCGACGCCGGTGGCCAGACCGAGTTCGCGCCGACGACGTGGCTGCTGGCGCTCTACGACCGGGGTGCCGGGAACTCGTTCGACGCCATCGCACACCACCCGTATTCGTTCCCGTGGAACCCGCTCGACGACGCAGACTTCAACGGCTTCACCCAGGCGCGGTACCTCTATCTGGTGATGGCCGCGCACGGTGACGTGAACAAGAAGGTCTGGGGAACCGAGATGGGTGCGCCGACCGGTTCGGTCCCGCTCGCCGACCCGAACCAACCATGCTTCGGCCGGTCGATGACCGAGACCGAACAATCGCAATGGCTGCACGACTACTACCTCGGGTGGAACACCAACTTCCGTGCGTTCACCGGTCCGATGATCTGGAAGGCGACGCGCGACGACCCGCCCGACGTCACGAAGCCGGCCAACACCCAGCTCTGGAACAACCTGGGCCTGTTGCGCTTCGACCACAGCCGCAAGCCGGCGTTCACCACGTTCCAGCAGATGACCGCGGCCGGGATCAGCGGACCCCGTCAGGGCCCGCACTGTTGGAAGTAGGCGCGGCGACTACCGCTTCGGGTGTGCGAGGAGGAACTGCACGAGCTGCTCGGAGAACGTGGGACTGAGGCTCGGGATGTGCGGGCCGTCCGGCTGGGTCCACAACTCGACCTCGCTGTTCGCCTGGCATCCCGAGTATGCGGTGACCGTCGCTGGTGGCCGTTGGTCCTCGAGCGCGTGGGTCGTCGTGACGTTCGGATCCGGCGTCGCCTTGCAGCCGTCGTAGCGCGCCCACGTCTGCACCGTCGTGACCGCCCCGGGATATGCCGCGCCGCCGATGGCATCGCCGTCGTACTTGATGGTCTGGTCCCCGGTGCCGTGAATCGCAAGGACCGAGACCGGTTCGCTCGGCGAGCACTTGCTTGGATCGTTCCACGTTGCGGCCTCGAAGCTGACGATCGCCGCGATTTCGTCCGCGTGGTCACACGCCATCCGGAAGGCCATGAACCCACCGTTGCTGTGGCCGATGATGAACACGCGCTTCGGGTCCACGCTGTGCTTCGACTTCACGTCGGCGATGATCGCGGTGATGTACGCGGAATCGTCGACGGTGCTGTTCGGACCGCAGCACGCGTCGGTCGCGTTCCAGTAGCGCTTGTCGAGCGGGTTGAGGGTGCCGTCGGGATGCACGTAGAGCATGCCGTGGGCATCGGCGACCGGGGTCAGCTTCAGGTAGGTGTCCTGGACGACACCGCTCGCGCCGTACCCGTGGAGGAGGATCAGGAGCGGGGCCGGTTTCGTCGTGGACAGGCCGGGCGGCACGTGCACCTCGACCGGTCGGGCTGCCACCATCGCCGCCTGCGCGGGAGTCGGTGTCGACGCCGTCGACGTCGTGGTGGTGGACCGGCTGCTCGGAGACGTCGCCGGACCTGCCTT
>JBBQXR010000272.1:0-5132 GCA_038209455.1 Acidimicrobiia bacterium | reverse complement strand
CGGTCTGCGCCAACGATCGGATCCGCTCCGCATCGCTGCGGAACTCGCCGAGCCGGGCCATGGCCTCGTCCCGGGTGAGCCCACCCGCGCCGCCACCGTGGTAGTCGAGCGCGAACGCCGTGTAGCCGAGTCCGGCGAGCTGTTCGCAGACGACCTTCTCGTGGGTGCCGAGTCCCGGCCCCTCGTGGCAGACCACCACGCCGGGCCGTGACGCCGTGGAGGCGTCGTCGAAGGCGAGGTATCCGATGTGCTCAGTGCCATCGATCGGGTAGGAGACGTCCTCGGTGTGCACAAAGCTCCTCAGCTGGGGGACGACGTTTGCTTTTGCGCGTCGGCGAGATGGTGTTCACATTCGTGGAGTGCCTGCGCCGCGACCCACCGCAGCGTGCGGGTGGCGGGAACGGGCCAAGGGTAGAAGATCGGGCGTTGGTCGTAGCCAGGCGGCAACGCGTCGAACGTCCGCGTGAAGAGTGCCGCGCCGATTTCGATCTCGGTGGCGAGCACCGGCGCCGAATCGTGGGCGTAGAGCCCGAGTTCGACTCGTGCGTCCACGAACATCGAGCGCGGGGTCGGGTTGTCGGTCACCGCCCCGAGCATGATGCGGTCTCGAAGGTTCAGGAGCACGTCCCGAACGTGACACCCGTATTCGACGATGGACCAGACCTCGGTCGCGGGACGGACGGTCGGATCTTCGGCGGTCCGCACCACGGACGCGAACGCAGCGGCCGCGACCTGGACGCGTGGTGTGATCTGCGCGGTCGTGATGGCGTCCCACGCGAATGAGCACTCCGGGCAGGTCTCCATGCGGTCGATCTTCTCAGACTCGACCGACGCTTGCCGACCTCCGAGAGGTGGCTTGTACGGTTCCCGCATGACCGAGTTCGCAGATCGCATCACCGCCGCGTACGCCACCACCGGAAAGGCGGTCGAACTCGGTCGCGGCGTCCTCGGTGGCGCGACCGACCCCGGTGCGATCGTCCGGCTGCCGGCGGCGATGTGCAACCGCCACGGCCTCATCGCCGGCGCGACCGGGACCGGCAAGACCAAGACGCTCCAGCTGATGGCCGAGCAACTCTCGGCCATGGGGGTTTCGGTGTTCGCGGCCGATATGAAAGGTGACCTCTCGGGCATCTCGGAGCCGGGGGAGCACGGCGACCGGGTGGACCAGCGGGTCGCGGAACTTGGCATCACCTGGGAACCAACGGCCCGGGCCGTGCAGTTTCTCGCGCTCGGCGGACAGGGTTCCGGCGTCCCCGTTCGCGCCACGATCTCGTCGTTCGGACCCACACTGCTCGCGAAGGTGATGGACGCCAACGAGACCCAGACCTCGTCGCTTTCGCTCGTGTTCCGGTACGCCGACGACCACGGTCTCGGGCTCCTCGACCTCGCCGACCTCAGGGCAGTCCTCCAGTACCTGCTGTCCGACGATGGCAAGGCCGAACTCAAGGGGCTCGGTGGACTCTCGACGGCAACCGCCGGCGTGTTGCTCCGCAAGATCGTCGAGCTCGAAGGACTGGGCGCCGAAGCGTTCTTCGGCGAACCACAACTCGACGTCGGCGACCTGATCGGCACCAACCCCGACGGGAGTGGGATCGTCAGCTGTCTCGAGCTCCCGGCCGTGCAGGACCGTCCTCGCCTGTTCTCCACCTTCCTGCTGTGGCTGCTCGCTGAGCTGTTCGAGACGTTGCCCGAGGTGGGCGATCTCGACCAACCCAAGCTCGTGTTCTTCTTCGACGAGGCGCACCTGCTGTTCGAAGGCGCAAGCAAGCCGTTCCGGGAGCAGATCGCGCAGACCGTGCGGTTGATCCGCTCCAAGGGCGTCGGCGTGTTCTTCGTGACCCAGCTGCCCGACGACGTGCCGGACGAGATCCTCGCCCAGCTCGGCAACCGAATCCAGCACGCGTTGCGCGCCTTCACACCGCGCGACGCCAAGGCGCTCAAGGCGGCCGTGACCACGTATCCGAAGACCGCCGACTACGACCTCGAATCCGACCTCACCAGGTTGGGCATCGGAGAGGCCATGGTCACGACGCTCGACGACAAGGGCATTCCGACGCCGGTCGTGTGGACGAAGCTCTCCCCGCCCACTTCGAAGATGGCTGCGGTCGACGCCGCCGGGATCGACGCCGCCGCGAAGGCGCTGCAGATCTGGTCCAAGTACGCGGTGGAGGTCGATCGCCAGTCGGCGCGCGAGATGCTCGACGCGCGCGTTTCCGCGGCGTCGCCTCCGGTGGCGCCGGCCGCGACCTCCGCCGCGCCGGCGCCGGGTCCAGCTGCGGAGCAACCGGCCGACATGCCGCCACGGTCTGGGTCCGAACATGGGACCTCGCCCTCCAAGCGCGAGGCCGCGCCCAAGGCCGAGATGGAGTCCGACGGTGCGATCGTCGGCTACCTCAAGAGTCGCGAAGGGCGTTCGATGATGAACCGCGTGGCTCGCGGCGTGTTCGACATGCTCAAGAAGTGACGCACGCCGTTATCGGACGGACGTCGACGCGAAGAATGCGGCGATCCACCGGCCCACGTCGAGGCGGTTGAGCGGCCGACCCAAGGTGGCGCGGGCGACCGCGACCTTCTCGGCGCCGATCAGGTCGATGCGTTGCGCCAGGAGGTGGTCGGCGAGGGCGGGTACGAACTCCGGGTGGGGCTGGAGGGTCCAGGCCCGGTCGCCGATGGTCAAACCGGCGATGGGGCATCCCACGCTCCGGGCGAGGAGTTCGGTGCCGTGCGGCATCTCCGTCACCTGGTCTTCGTGGCTCGCGATGAGCGCGAGCGTCGAATGGTGCGGCTCCATCCACGGTTGGTGTCCGACCACTTCGTAATCGTGGACTCCGACCTGCCATCCGTCGTCGGCACGCTTTACGCGCGCACCGAGCGCCTGCGCGACGAGTTGGTGGCCGAAGCAGATCCCGACGTACGGCCGCTCCCGCGCGAGCAGGTCCCGCACGAGGTCCTCGGCATCGGCGATCCACGGGTGTGCGTCATAGACGGAGCACCGACTCGGCGAGACGAGCCAGCCGTCGCACTCGTCGATGGAGCCGGGAAAGCGCTCCTGATCGAGGTCGAATCGCACCAGCTCGATGCCCGACCCCGCCAGGACGTCGGCGAAGAGCTCGGGATAGTCGCCCGCGACGGATCGCGCGGTCTCGGCCACGTGGCCGACCAGAAGCAGGCCGACGCGCATCAGCGGAACGAGAAGACCGGCGCACCCGGACCGTCGAGCGGGGGCAGGTGCCCGAGCTCCCGCAGCAACGGCATGACGCCTTCGCCGAACCAGTACGCCTCTTCCAGGTGCGGGTACCCCGAGAGGATGAACTCGTCGAAGCCGAGGTCGTGGTACTCGGACATGCGCGCCGCCACTTCCTCGAAGCTGCCGACGAGCGCAGTACCGACGCCGCCGCGGACGAGACCCACGCCGGCCCAGACGTTGGGATGAAGTAGCAGGTTGTCGCGGTCACCGCCGTGCAGGTCGGCCATGCGCTTCTGCCCGACCGATTGCGTGGTGGCGAAATCGCGTTGTGCGTCGGCGATGTCGGCGGGATCCATCGCGTCGACGAGGGCGTCGGCGGCTGCCCACGCGGCATCCGCGGTCGGTCGGGTGATCACGTGGAAGCGGATCCCGAACTTCAAGGTCCGACCAGCGGCCGCCGCGAGCTTGCGCATCCGCTCGACCCGTTCGGCCACCATGGCCGGCGGCTCGCCCCACGCGAGGTACACGTCGACGTGTTCGGCGGCGACGGCCTCGGCGGCATCCGAGGCACCGCCGAAGTAGATCTCGGGCACCGGGTCGGGGACGGCGCGGGTCGTGGCTCCGGTCACCTGGAAGAACTCACCGTCGAAGTCGAACGGCGGGTGCGACCACGCGCCGCGCATGACCTCGATGAACTCTGCCGTCTGGGCGTAGCGGGTGTCCTTCGGGGAGTGGATCCCGAAGCGCGCCAACTCCGCATCCTCCGCCCCGGTGACGATGTTCACGAGTAGCCGCCCGCTCGACATGCGCTGGTAGGTGGACGCCATCTGGGCCGCGAGGGTCGGCGTGAGCAACGCCGGCCGGAAGGCGACGAGGAACTTGATCCGGCGGGTCGAGGAGAGCAGCGAAGCCGTCGTGAGCCACGCGTCCTCGCAACCCGTGCCACAGGGTGTGAGCATGGCGTCGAAGCCGAGCGAGTCGCAGGCCTGGGCGACCTGGTTCAGGTATTCGTGATCGGGGGCGCGGCGATGGGAGCCCGCACTCGTGGGCAGCACTTCACGCGAGTCACCGCCGGTCGGGAGGAACCAGTGGACCTTCATACCGTCGCTTCGACCACGAGCCGACCCGAGTCGACGTCGTAGACGAGCGCAGCAATCGCAACCGTGTCCGGCACGAGCGGACACTCACGGAGGATGGTGATGTCCGCCAGCAGCGTCGCGCGCTGATCGGCGATGGGTTGGAAGTCCCAGTCGTCGGTGGGGACGTGGGTGTGCGCAGTGATCTCGGCCCGGAGTTCGTCGTTACTCGCCTCGGTCATCTTGCACTGCGTATGGCCGATGACGGCGACCCGGTTGACCTCGAGCAGGTGAATGGCGAGGACGAGCGACCGGATTGCGTCAGGGGTCATGCGGGCACCGGCGTTCCGCAGGATCTTGGCGTCACCGGGCACGAGACCGAGCATCTGGAGCGGTTCGATGCGAGAGTCGATACAGGTGAGGACCCCGAGGCCTCGCGCGGCTTGCGGCCGGAGGCCACGGAGTCGGAATTGTTCGGCGTAGGTCGCGTTGGCCGCGAGGATGTCAGCGAAGTTCGCATCAGTCATGCGGGGAGTCTGTCGGATCCGGACGCCTCCGCTCTACGCTGGCGCCGGATTCGAGGAGGAAATGGTGATCGAGCTGACGGAGACGGCCCCGGTCGGGAGCACCATCGCGAGCGTGGCTCGGGTCGGCGAGCCCTTCCGGGTCCCGTCCTCGCGCTACATCTCGTCGGAGTGGGCCGACCGCGAAGCGGCGAAGCTCTGGCCTCGCGTGTGGCAGATGGCGGGCACGGTGGATCACGTCGCCGGTGTGGGCGATTGGTTCGAGTACCAGGTGGGTTGGTTGTCGGTGGTCGTCGTTCGCGCCGACGATGGTGGGTTGCGGGCGTTCCAGAACGTGTGCCGACA
>JBBQXR010000271.1:0-5133 GCA_038209455.1 Acidimicrobiia bacterium | reverse complement strand
TGAGGGCGCGGATCTCGTGGTGGTCCATCGGCGCGAGCTGGATCGGCAGGTCGGGCTGGGTGAGACCGCCGGTCATTCCCGCCGTCCCGTACGAACTCGGAGGATCGAGCTCCTGATGGCGGTACGTCACCACGATCATGAGCTGGCCCCGGGCGTGGCGGACCACGTGATGGAGCAGCATCATCGTGTCCGGTCGGGCCCAGTGGAGGTCTTCGACGATCACGAGGCGGGGACGCGTCGGGGCCGCGACGAGTTCTGCCACCGCGCTGAAGAGCCGCTGTCGACCGGCACCGGGCTCGGGTGGCTCGCGTGTGTCCGGTAGTTGGTGGCGGAGGTCGGGCGCGAGGCGGGCCAACTCGCCCAACATGCTCGGCTGGGAGTCGGCGGGTGGGTCTTCGTGGAGTGTCCGTCGCACCAGTTCCGGGAACGGTTGGTAGTTCTCGTTGGGGTCCGGTTCACACGCTCCCGCGACGACGATGCCACCGTCGGCCAACGCACGGTCGGCCAGGCGGTCGAGCAGGGTCGTCTTGCCGAGACCGGCAGCTCCGGTGACGTGGACGAGTTGCGGCGTGCCGCGACCGGCGGCCTCCCACCGCTCGAACAGGGAACGGAGTTCGGCGCCGCGGCCGATGAAGCCACTCCGGCGGCGGGGCGGGACCACCCGACGGCTCCGAGCCGGCGCGGCTCGAGCGGCGTCGAGCGTCGTGTCGTGCAGGAGGATCGCGTTGGCCAACTCCTGGAGCTGTGGTGTCGGCACCATGCCCCGAGGGTCGAGTTCGTCCTTCACTCGGGAGAACAGATTCAGGGCTTCGTGCTGTCGACCGGTGCGGTGCAGACCGAGCATCAACCGAGCGACCAGCGTTTCGTGATGGAGGTGGAGATCGGCGATCGGCATGAGCACCCGGCACGCTTCGTCGGCCCGATCGTCGTCGAGGAGGACGGTGGCGTATCCCTCCAGGGCATCGAGCCAGAGGCGCTCGAGCCGTGCGCGTGGCTCACGTAACGCGTCCACCTCGGGGAAGTCGCGGTACGGCTCGCCTCCCCAGGTGGCGAGCGCGAGGGCGAACTCGTCCGTCGCCCGCGACGGGTCGCCGGCTGCGCTGGCTTCCCGCGCCAGAGCGATGCGGTCCTCGAAGCGGGTGGCATCGATCGCGTCGCGGTCGACATTCACGCGGTACCCACCGGCAGTTCGCGGTATCAGGTCGGCGGGTGCACCGAGGGCCTGGCGCAGGTAGGTGGCGTGGACCCGGACCGAGTTGAGCGCCTTGGTCGGGTCCTCGGCGTCCGGCCACAGGGCGTCGGCCACGGCGTCGGCGGACAGGGCGTGCGGGTGGTGGCTCAGCAGCAGCGCGAGCAGGGCCTGGCACTTCCGGCGCCGGATCGTGACCGGACCCGCTTCGTCGGTGACGGTAAACGCTCCGAGGACTCGAAAATCCAAGGGATCCCGACCATTTTCTCGAGTACGGCCGGAGTTAGCGGCCAGTTAATTGGGATGGTGTCTCATGATCTCGTGGTACCGACCCGGAGCGCAAGGTCCGTCCGAGACCTGGCCGACGAACTCACCAGACGCCAACTCGGGTCGGTCGTCCTGCTCGCCGGGTGTTCCCCGGCCGAACTGAGCCGGATTGCGGCCTGTAGTGAGGAGCGACGGGCTGCGGTGGGCGAGGTCATCGTCCGGGCGGGGGCACTCGCCGATCCAGTGACGATCGTGCTCGACGGTTACGCGGGGGCGGAGGTCCACGACCACACCGCCATCGTGCTGGGTCCCGGCGCCGTGGTCGGCGGGCCCGAAGCGCTCGACGGCGCCCTCCAGTCGATGACTGTCACCGCGCACACCCCCATGGTCGTACGGGTCATGAGCGCGAAGGATTTTTCGGAGATCGTCGCCACGGTACCGAGCCTGGCGATTGCGTTGATCCGGCAACTCGGCGGGCGGACGCGCACCGTGCTCGATGAGCTCGCGTGCGCAAGGCAGGGGTCCGTCACGCCGTGGACCGGATCGACTTCGAGCGCAGGGAAGTCGTCCTCTTCGTCGGGGTAGACGGCTGGGCTCGGGGCTGATGCGGTCCCGGTGCACGCGCGGCTCCCCCAGCGCCCCGCAGCACCGGGACCGCAACCGTCCGGTGGCTATTTCGGATCGAAGCGGATGGCCCCGTCGAGGCGAATCACCTGACCGTTGAGGTACCGGTTCGTGATCATGTGTTCGGCGAGCGCCGCGAACTCGTCGGGTTCTCCGAACCGACTCGGGAACGGCACCTTGGCTTCGAGCGCGGCGCGCATCTCCGGCGGCGCGAGCTCCCATGCGGTCGTGCCCATCGTTCCCGGCGCGATGCAGTTGACGCGCACGCCGACCGCGGCGAGGTCGCGAGCGAGAATGATGGTCATCCCGATGATCCCGGCCTTGGCCGCGCCGTAGGCGACCTGTCCGATCTGGCCTTCGTAGCCCGCAATCGAAGCAGTGGTGACGATGGCACCGCGCTCGTCGTCCGGTCCCGGTTCCTGTGCGGCCATGACCGCGGCCGCGAGGCGGACCGTGTTGAACGTGCCGACCAGGTTGAGGTCGACGGTGTCCTGGAAGAGCGCAAGGTCGTGGGGCACGCCTTTGCGATCCACGGTGCGCCCGCCGCCGCGTGCACCACCGGCACAGGCCACCACGATGCCCAGTGGTCCGGCCTCCGTGGCCATTGCGAGCGCGTCGATGGTGTCCGCTTCGCTGGTCACGTCGCCGACGGCTGCACGCGCGCCGCCGCCGAGTGAGGCCGCGACCTCAACCGCCTTCGCCGCGTCTCGGTCGAACACGGTGACAATCGCACCGGCGGCACTCAGGCGCTGGGCCGTGGCCAGGCCGAGACCCGACGCGCCGCCCGTGATCAGCGCAACGGTTCCGTTGACGTCCATACGTGGGTCCCTCCAAGACAGCGAACTGCGGCATGCTACGAGGCCGGACCGAGGGGAGTGACGTGGGGATCGCATCAGGAACCCGTGACGACGACGAGTTGCGGGCGCAGATCGAACGCTGGCTCGTCGCGCGCCAGTTGGTGCAGGCGGACGCGATCGTCGAACCGATCAGCCGCCCTGCCGCGGGCTTGTCGAGCGACACGTGCTTCGTCGCTTCGGTGACCCCGACCGGCGCACGCAACGACTACGTGTTCCGGCTCCCGCCCGTCGGGGAGGGCTTGTTTCCGGAGTACGACCTCCGAGGTCAAGTGGACCGACAGAACGCGCTGGCAGCCCGTGGGATACCGATCGCGGGACCGGTTCGTTTCGAGGACGACCCTTCGTGGCTCGGCGCGCCCTTCATGGTCATGCCACGCGTCCCGGGTGCCGTGCTGTCGCGCGCATGGTTACGCAAGGGTGTGATCGCCGATGCCGAGCCGGAGTTCCGTCACCATCTGGTGCTCGGATTCGTACGCACCGTCGCGACCCTGCACCGACTGCCCGTCGGCGCGGCCGCAGAGGGGTCCACGCTCGCCGGGCTGTTCACGACCTGGTCCGAGTACCTCGACTGGGCGAGTGGAGACACCGAGCCGCCCGCGTTCATGGCCGCCGCTCGTGAATGGTGCCGAGCAAACCTGCCGCCTACGCCCGGGCCGGCGGTCGAACTCTGGGGGGACGTGCAACTCACGAATGCCGTGTTCACCGACTCGGGAACGGTCGCCGCGCTCCTCGACTGGGAGATGACCGGCCAAGGTCCGGCCGCGCTCGACCTCGGCTGGTTCCTCGCGCTGCACGAGATGACGATCGAACAGCACGGCGCATCCCTCGCCGGGATCCCGACGCGCGCCGAGATCCTCGACTGCTACGCAGGCGCCACGGATCGGCCGGTCGCGGACCTGCGTTGGTTCGAGGCGTTCGCCCTCCTGCGGAGCGGTTCGATCATGGTGCGCATGGCGCGCATCCTCGCCGCGCGAGGTGTCGACGACGGATGGCTGGTCACGCACAACCCCACCGTCGCCGCGCTCGACCGGGTTATCTGATCGTCAGAGGAACGACGCTTCGGCGGTGAGGCCCATCGCCTCGTCGGGGCCGGCCACGATCGACTGGAGGTTGCCGATCCCGACTCCGCCGCCGACGGGGTCGTCCACCCGGATCACGCAGTCGCGGTGCTGGTGCACGCGGCGTGCGGTCTCCGGGTCGGCGCAGTCGGCGAAGTACTCGCCGTCCGCGTGCAACCGGCCGCGCCACTGGCCGTGGGACTGCCCGTCGAAGCCGTGGTAGAGGCCGGTGCCGAGGTGGAAGCCGGTGTCCGAGACGGTGGTGAGCGTGAGCGGGCGGAGGCTGCCGTCGCTCATGGTCATGGTCACGCTCCCGCCCGTGAACCGGCGGTTGTCGTCCCGGAACGTGAGGTCGGGCACCATTGCGATGAACTGCTCGCGGCGGCCGTCGGCATGTTCGACACCACCCTGCATCTCGATGCGGGACCAGGTCCCGATCGAGTGTCGTTGGTAGTACCAGTGCAGCGCGTACCGGGAACCGTCGGGCCGGGTGCACAGGACCGGGCACCAGTTGACGAGGGTCGCCACCCCTTCGGGAACCGGAACGGGCGCGAGGTCCGGCGGCGGTGTCCCCACCTGGTACCGGACCCCCCACGAGTGGTCGCGCGTGCCGACCCAGTCGTCGAACTCGGTGCGGATGCCGTCGACGTCGACCCAGCCCGTGGCCGTGCCCGTGTGGTGGTAGCGGACGATGTCGGCGTCGAGGCGGGCGCCGTCGCGCGACCGGTGATGCTCGCGGTTCTCCATCACCGGTGGGACCGCAGCGGCGAAGGTCCATTCGAAACTGATGGGGAGCGTGTCGTTCGGTGCGAGCGCGAACCGGATCACCTCGAGCGGTTCGAGAACTTCGTAGGTGATCGGACCGGCCACGGTCGTGTGCGGGTCCTTCCCGAGTTCCCGACTCGCCCGCACCGTCCACTGCTCGACGCCGCGTGAAATACCTGCGTACGCGTCCATGACGCCGCGATTCGGGTACTTGCCGATCCCGAATGCGAGTTGGAGCGAACCATCGGGTGCGCACGCCATCGCGCAGACCTTCTCGGTCCATGACCGGTCCGACTGCGAGACGGTCGCGAAGGTGTCGGTGATCTGGTGGTGGAACGACTCGTCGGCGTTCGTCAACGGTCCGATGGTCGGC
>JBBQXR010000270.1:0-5139 GCA_038209455.1 Acidimicrobiia bacterium | reverse complement strand
GACGTTCAGTGGTGGGTACGGCCTCACCGAGGCCTCGCTCCTCTCGATGTTGCCGGCGGGCGTCTTGAACAAGGTGGGAGCCGCGGGCAAGCCGAACACCCACGAGTTCACGGTGGCGATCGTCGACGACGGCGATCGCCCGGTGGCGGCGAACGAGACCGGCGAGATCGTGTGTCGTCCCACCGGTCCGAACCTCATGTTCGCCGGCTACTGGAACCGGCCCGAAGCCACGGTCGAAGTGCTGCGCAACCTGTGGTTCCACACCGGCGATCTCGGGCGCATCGACGAGGACGGTTTCCTGTATTTCGTCGACCGCAAGAAGGATTACCTCCGGCGTCGGGGCGAGAACATCTCGAGCTTCGAGATGGAGCGGGCCGTCATCGCTCACGAGGCCATCGCCGACGTCGCGGTCCACGCCGTGGCGAGCGATCAGGGCGAGGACGACGTGAAGGTCACTGCCGTGCTCGTGGCCGGGTTCGACCTCACCGAGGAGGATCTGTGTCGTTGGACGGCCGAGCGGGTGCCGTACTTCGCGATTCCCCGGTACATCGAGTTCCGGTCCGACCTCCCGCGGAACCCCGTCGGTCGGGTGTTGAAGTACGAACTCCGCGACGACGGTGTGACGCCGTCCACCTGGGACCGCGACACCGCCGGCATCACCTTCGACCGCCGCTGAACCCGCCGATCCTGCGTCAGGAGTGTTTGCGGACGCGCCAGATCTCTTCGGTGGGCCAGTGGCGGCCCCAATCAGCATCCGCGTAGTCGTAGGTGGTGCTGGCGTCGGCCGGGGTCTGGATCTCGATGAGGGCCTCGACGGTGAACCCTTGCTCGGCGAAGAGCGCGATCCATTCCCCGTGGGGGATCTGGAAGTCGATGGTGCCGTCGCCCCAGTCGAACATGCGGGACCCGAAGTACGGCGACTGCAACTTCCGGGTGATGGGTGCGTCGGGATCACCGGTGGGGAAGCAGAGCATCCGCAACAGGGTGGAACCGTTGAAGACGAGGTGCCCGCCGGGCCGGAGGATGCGGGCGACCTCCGGCACCGAGACGTACGGATCGCAGAAGCTCATCGCGCCGTGATCGCAGAAGACGAGATCGAAGCTCTCGTCGCAGAACGGCGTGGCGGTCGCGCTCGCACAGACGAGCGGCATCCGGAGGCGGTGTGCCTCGAGGTTGGTGACACCGTGACGCAGTTGGGCGATGGACTGGTCGAGTCCGGTGCGGCGGCGGGCGTGGGTCGCGACGCCGATCGCGTGTTGCGCGGCGCCGCACCCGAGTTCGAGGACGTCGAGGCCCGCCACGTCGCCGAGCGCATGCAGTTCCGACTCGGGCGTACCCCATACGCCCCACCGGCCACTCCGGGCGAGCTGCTCGGCGTGCACCGCTTGGTAGTCGTCGGCGTCGTCGTCCCAGAAGGCGCGATTGGTGTGGAGATAGTCGGCAGTGCGTTCGGTCACGACGCGGCGGACCGGGCGCGATCGGCGAGCAGCTCGACGACCAGATCAGGCCGAGACACGAACGGACTGTGGGAAGTCGGCCATTCGACGGTGTCGGTGCAGCGCGCCGCGAGGTTGCGCTGAAGCGATGGTGGGATCGCACGGTCGGCGGTGCAGATCGCGAACGTGCTCGGGGTGTCGTGCCACGCGATCGAACGCGGCGACTGGTCGAACCCGGCCCCACTCTCCGGCACCAGGCGGGCGACGAACGTCGGCACGAGATCCGGATCGCAGTCGGCGTAGAAGATCGCGCCGGCTCGATCGGGGTCGACCGTCAAGGTGCCGTCGTCGTGGAATGCCATCGCCGTCGCCAGGTCGGACTCCTCGCCGCCACCCATGTGGTTGCTGACGATGCTCTCGTCGGTGTCCAGGCAGAACGCGGAGATGTACACGAGGTGGCGGACGGCGGCGTGGCTCCCGGCGTCGGTGATGGTCGCACCCCCGTAGGAGTGCCCGACGAGTACGACCGGACCCTCGATGGTGTCGAGCACTGCCCGTACCGCGTCCCCGTGACCGTGGACGTCCGTGAGGGGCCGCGGGTCGTCGCCGTGACCGGGGAGGTCGATTGCCACGGTCGCGATTCCGGCCCTGGTGAGGCCCTCCACGACGGGGTCCCAACACCACGCTCCATGCCAGGCTCCGTGGACGAGGACGACGGTTGCGGTCATGGGCGTGCTCCGAAGATCGGGAGGCGGGCGAATCCCCGGACGTTGCCGGAATGCACTCGCGTCGCGGTGGTGGCGTCGACCTCGTAGGTGCCGAGGTGCGCCAGGAGTTCCTCCAATGCCACCCGGGTCTCGAGGCGGGCGAGCGACGCACCAAGGCAGTGGTGGATGCCGTGTCCGAACGCGAGGTGCCCGGCCGGATTTCGGGTCACGTCCAGTTCGTCGGCCCGATCCCATTGCCGCTCGTCACGGTTGGCCGATCCGAACAGCAGGAGACCCTTCATGCCGGCGGGGATGGTGACGCCGTGGAGTTCCACGTCGCGGGTGAGGAGGCGGGCGAGGGCCTGGGTCGACGTGTCGAACCGCAGGATCTCCTCGACGGCCATGGGAATGCGGGCGGGATCCTCGAGCACGAGTTCGCGCTGGTCCGGGAACTTCCAGAGCCAGTAGAGGGCGTTGCCGATCAGCTTGGTCGTGGTCTCGTTGCCCGCGATCACCAGGAGGAACAGGAATCCGAGGACCTCGTTGCCGGTGAGTGCACGCGCATCGTCCGAGGCCGAGACGAGTGCGCTCGTCATGTCGTCGCGCGGTTCCCGGCGGCGCTCGTCGACGAGTCGGCTGAGATAGCCGTGGAGGTTGATCGCGCCGTCGATGCCCGCCGGGGTGATGTCGTGGTCGCCCTCCTCGCGATGGAGCATCGCGTCCGACCACGACCGGACCTCGTCCTGATCCGACCGGGGGATGCCGAGCATCGTGCTGATGACCGCCATCGGCAACTTGCCCGCGAACTCGCCGATCGCGTCGAACTCGGGTCCGGCCGCCGCGAGCAACTCGTGCGCCAGGTCGCGCGTCGGCCCCTCCATCTCGGCGACGCGGCGGGGAGTGAACGAACGGCTGACCAGCGCGCGCATCTCGGTGTGGCGCGGTGGATCCATCTCGATCAGCATCGGCTCGACCTCGTCGGATCGGCGCTCCAGGGTGATGCCGCCGGTCGAGGAGAACGTCCGCCCGTCGTCGATGGCGGCACGGACGTCTGCGTGGCGGGACAGCGCCCAGAATCCGTGCTCCTCGTCGACGTACGCGGGCGCGTCGTCACGCAGGGCCCGGTAGATCGGGTACGGATCCTCGTGCGTCTCGTACGCGTACGGGTCGAAGCGCACGGAGGTCGCGCCGGTCGTCACCGTGGTCTACGCGGTCGGCGAGAGGTCGGTGATCTTCACCGGTCCGTCGTAGGAGGTGGCGGGTCGCATCGCGGTGGAGACGGGTGAGACGTCCCAGCCGATTGCCTCGGAACGCAGCGCGCCCACCGTGCACTTCTCGCGCGGCCGGATGGCGAACGGGTCGTAGCGGAAGAACCGCATCGCGTTCTCGTGCGTCATCGCGTTGATCTCGGCGTCGGTGAGGTCGGTCGCGGCGAACTCGGCTGCCATCTTCTCCGGCGCGTCGGGCCAGTTGGCGTCCGAGTGCGGGTAGTCGATCTCCACCGCGATGCGATCGACGCCGATGTCTCGCGCGAGTTTCACGCCCACGCCGTCGTTGATGTAGCAGAGCAAGACGTGCTCCATGAAGACCTCACTCGGCATCTGGTTGCCGAAGTCGGCACCGGTCCAGGCCTTGTGGGTTCGGTACGAGTGGTCGAGGCGTTCGAGGAAGTACGGGATCCAGCCGATGCCGCCCTCGGACAGCGCCACGGTGAGGTCCGGGAACTTCTTGAACACGGGGGAGTGGATGAGGTCGGCCGCGCACTGCACGATGTTCATCGGTTGCAGCGTGATCAACACGTCGATCGGCGCGTCGACCGAAGTCATCACGAGCTTGCCCGACGAACCGATGTGCATGCACACGATGGTTCCCTCGTCCGAGCACGCCTGCCAGAACGGGTCCCAGTAGTCGGAGTGCAGGCTCGGGAGTTTGAGTGGCTCCGGGTTCTCGGGGAACGTGATCGCGTGGCAACCCTTCTTCGCGACGCGCCGGACCTCGTCGGCGCACGCCTGGGCGTCCCAGATCATCGGGATCGCGAGGGGGATGAATCGCTCCGGCGCGTGTCCGCACCATTCGTCGATGTGCCAGTCGTTGTAGGCCTGGGCCAGGATCTTCGAGGTGTCCTTGTCTTCGAGGGTGGCGAAGAGACGGCCGGCAAATCCGGGCAGGCTCGGGAAGTTCAACGAACCGAGGGTGCCGTTCGCGTTCATGTCGAGAATCCGCTTCTCGACGTCGTAACAGCCGGGACGGATCTCCTCGAAGCTCGTCGGGTCGATGCCGTACTCCTCCTTCGGACGTCCGGCCACCGCGTTGAGTCCGATGTTGGGGACTTCGATGTCCTGGAACCGCCACACGTCGGTGCCGTCGTCCTTACGGATCAGCTTCGGCGCGATGTCCTGGTACTCGGCCGGCAGGTGGGCGTCGAACATGTTCGGCGGTTCCACCACGTGGTCGTCCACGCTCACGATGATCATGTCGTCGATCTGCATCGCATCAGGCTACCTAATGGCTCGTTCGCTCCCACTCCTGATGGTCATGCCCTGTGTGGGGCTCGCTGCCTCGCGGCTCGGCTCCGCAGGCACCGCCTCGGGTGCGCGCGGTCCGGTCAGGTCACGTTGCGGGGGGCCGTGGGTTGCATCTCGATGATGTCGACGCGTGAATGCGCCGGCGCGGTCAGTGCGTGGATCACCGCGTTGGCGATGTCGACCGGTTCCATGGTGTTGAAGTGCCGCTGGATCCCGAAGCGGGGCCAGAGGTCGACGAGGTGCTCGAACGTGCCCGACTCCCAGTCGCCCGCGAAGTCGGTGAGGGTGGGTCCTACTCGCACCACGGTCGTGCGGATTCCCCGGCCCTCGGTCTCCATGTCGACCACGCGGGCGACGGTCTCGAGCGCGGCCTTGGTGGCGCTGTACCCGATCATGCCGGGGCGAGGCGAGCGGGCGACGTCGGAAGAGACGAACACGATGTCGCCACCTCCCGATTCGAGCATGGCGGGC
>JBBQXR010000269.1:0-5141 GCA_038209455.1 Acidimicrobiia bacterium | reverse complement strand
ATCCAGACGCTGCAAGAAGAGATGGCCGAAGCCGCGAAGGATCTCCGGTTCGAAGAAGCCGCCCGCATCCGCGACGAGGTCAACGAACTCATGCGGGTGTTGAAGGCGGTCAGCTGCCCGCTGCTCGGCGCGCCGGTCACTCAGCGTGCCCGAAGCAGGCGGAACATACGTTCGTTTCGGCCGCTCGCGCGGGTAAGGTGCGGTGATGGCGGAGCGGACGGCAAATACTCGACGCGCGGGCAGTGTCGACGCGAAGACGGCGGCCGCGGCGAAGCCGGCCAAGACGACCAAAAGGACCGTGACCAAAGGCCCGACCAAGGCGACGGCGAAGCCACCGAAGGCAGCGTCGACCGGAGTGACCAAAGCCACGACTACGACTCGGAAGAGGTCCGCATCACCGGCGGTTGCATCGACGATGGCCCGTCCCGCAGCTGCGACCAAGCGCCGACCACCGGTCGTCCCGATCGGCGAGCCCGACATGATCTCGGTGCGCGGAGCACGCGAACACAACCTGCGCAACGTCGACATCGACCTGCCCCGGGACCAGCTTGTCGTCATCACCGGCCTCTCGGGCAGCGGCAAGTCGAGCCTCGCGTTCGACACCATCTACGCCGAAGGGCAACGCCGGTACGTCGAGAGCCTGTCGAGCTACGCCCGGCAGTTCCTCGGTCAGATGGACAAGCCCGACGTCGACTTCATCGAGGGTCTCTCGCCCGCGATCTCGATCGACCAGAAGTCGGCCGGTCGCAACCCGCGGTCGACGGTCGGCACCATCACCGAGATCTACGACTACCTGCGTCTCCTCTTCGCCCGCATCGGTATCCCGCACTGCCCGAACTGCGGGCGGGTCATCACCCGTCAGACCCCGCAACAGATCGTCGACCGCGTGCTCGAACTCCCGGAAGGGACCCGCTTCCAGGTGCTCGCGCCGGTGGTGCGCGGCCGCAAGGGCGAGTACGACGGCATGCTCGACGAACTCGCCGGGCAGGGCTTCACCCGGGCCCGCATCGACGGTGAGACGGTCGAACTCGCAGACCGCGGCACCGATCGCCTGGCCCGCTACGAGAACCACACCATCGAGGTGGTCGTCGACCGTCTCGTGCGCCGACCCGGCATCGAACGGCGCCTCACCGACTCACTCGAGACCGCCTTGCGTCTCGCCGAGGGTGTGGCCGAGGTGGAGATCGTGCGCAAGGAGGACGCGGAGGCCGGTCAGACCACACTGCCCGGCACCGCCCGGAAGGCGAAGGAGACCGACAGCGATGGCTCCGAGGTCCTCACCTTCTCCGAGCACCTCGCGTGTTCGCATTGCGGTCTGAGCTTCGACGAGCTCGCGCCCCGGAACTTCTCCTTCAACTCTCCCTACGGCGCGTGTGAACGTTGCGACGGCCTCGGCACCCGCTTCGAGGTCGACCCGGAGTTGGTCATCGGCGACGAGGACCTGTCGATCGTCGACGGCGCGATTTCGCCGTGGAGTGGCTACCGCGGCGAGTACTTCGGTCGGGTGCTCGAAGCCGTCGGCGACGAGATGGGCTTCGGCACCGACACCGCGTGGAAGAAGCTCACCAAGCCCCAGCAGAAGGCGGTGCTGTACGGCACCGGCAAGGTGCAGGTGCTGGTCCAGTACAAGAACCGGTACGGACGCAAGCGTGAGTACAAGACCAAATACGAAGGCGTGATCCCGTGGCTCGAGCGTCGCCACACCGAGGCCGAGAGCGACCGCACCCGCGACCAGATCGAGGGCTACATGCGGGAGGTGCCGTGCGGTGCGTGTGGCGGAGCCCGCCTCAAGCCGTCGTCGCTCGCGGTGAAAATCGGCGGCCGGAGCATCTCCGACGTCGGGAACCTCTCGATCCGCAACACCGCCGCCTTCTTCTCCGAGGTCGAGCTCAACGAACGCGAGCGGCTCATCGCGGAACGCGTCCTCAAAGAGGTGAACGAACGACTCAAGTTCCTGCTCGACGTGGGACTCGATTACCTGAGCCTCAACCGTTCGGCGGGCACGCTCGCCGGCGGTGAGGCCCAGCGCATCCGGCTCGCGAGCCAGATCGGCAGCGGACTGGTCGGCGTCCTGTACGTGCTCGACGAACCGTCGATCGGTCTTCACCAGCGCGACAACCAGCGGTTGATCGACACGATGGTGCGGCTCCGTGATCTCGGCAACACGGTGATCGTGGTGGAACACGACGAGGAGACCATCCGGGTCGCCGACCACGTGGTCGACATCGGACCGGGCGCGGGGGAGCACGGCGGCGAGGTGGTCGCCCAGGGCACCCTCGCCGACATCCTGAACGAGCCGCGGTCGATGACCGGCCAGTACCTCTCCGGCGCCCGCGAGATCCACGTGCCGGAACGGCGGCGCGAGCCGGGCGACAACTGGATCACGGTGCGCGGCGCGCGGGAGCACAACCTGCGCAACCTCGACGCCCGGCTTCCGCTCGGCTGCTTCGTCGCGGTCACCGGGGTGAGCGGCAGCGGCAAGAGCACGCTCGTGAACGACATCCTCTTCCACTCGCTGATGCACAAGATCTACCGATCCAAGACCGTGCCCGGCAAGCACAAGAGCGTCGACGGCGCCGACTCGCTCGACAAGGTGATCAACATCGACCAGTCGCCGATCGGACGCACCCCCCGCTCCAACCCGGCCACGTACACCGGCGTCTTCGACAAGGTCCGGGCGCTGTTCGCGGCGACGCCCGAAGCCAAGATCCGTGGGTACCAGCAGGGTCGGTTCTCGTTCAACGTGAAGGGTGGCCGCTGCGAGGCGTGTGCCGGTGACGGGACGATCAAGATCGAGATGCACTTCCTCCCCGATGTCTACGTGCCCTGCGAGGTCTGCAAGGGCGACCGCTACAACCGAGACACACTCGACATCACCTTCAAGGGCAAGAACATCGCGGAGATCCTCGACCTCTCCTGCGAAGAGGGCGTCGAGTTCTTCGTGAACCAACCGGCAATCGCACGCTGGCTCCAGACCCTGGTCGACGTCGGCCTCGGGTACGTCCGGCTCGGACAACCTGCGCCGACGCTCTCCGGTGGCGAAGCCCAGCGCGTGAAGTTGGCCACCGAGTTGGGCAAGCGTTCGACCGGTCGGACCATCTACATCCTCGATGAACCGACCACGGGCCTCCACTTCGAGGACGTCCGGCGGTTGCTCGGCGTGTTGCAGCGTCTGGTCGACGTCGGCAACACGGTGCTCGTGATCGAACACAACCTCGATGTGATCAAGTCGGCCGACTGGATCGTCGACCTCGGGCCCGAGGGGGGCGACGGCGGCGGCCAGATCATCGCGGAAGGCCCACCCGAACACGTGGCCAAGACCGCCGGGAGTTACACCGGCCAGTACCTCGCGCCGATGCTCGCATCGAAGTGAGCGACCTCACCCCGGCGGAAGAGCGCCAGTACTGGGAGGACCAGGCCGGGTGGTGGCAGGACGAGTTCACCGACGGCGCCGATCCCGAGTACGTGGAACAGATCGTGCCGATCGTGATCGACCATCTGCGGGGCGCGCGTCGCGTCCTGGATGTCGGTACCGGTGAGGGCCAACTCGCCCGCGAACTGACTGCGGTCGGGGTTCCCACTGCGATCGGCATCGACCCCTCGGAGGCGCAGACCCGTGTGGCGCGTGAACGTGGCGGTGGACCGCACTACGCCCGGGCTGCGGCCGACGGGCTGCCGTTCCCGACCGGCGCCTTCGACGCGGTGGTCGCGTGCCTCGTCTTCGAACACATCGTGGCGGTCGACGATGCGATCGCCGAGGTCGCCCGAGTCCTCGAACCGGGGGGCACCTTTCTCTTTCTGCTCAACCACCCGCTGCTCCAGGTGCCCGGCAGCGGCTGGATCGACGACCACATCCTGGAGGAGCAGTACTGGAGGATCGGTCCGTATCTCACCGAGGACGTATCGATCGAACAGATCGCACCCGGGGTGAACCTCCCGTTCGTCCACCGGCCGCTCTCCCGATACGTGAACACGATGGCCGACCACGGCCTCATGCTCCAGCGGATGCTGGAGCCGCCGCCGCCGCCCGGTTTCATCGCCCGGGCCCCCGAATACGCCGATTCGGCCGCCATCCCGCGCCTGCTCGTGCTGCACGCCCGCCGCACGTAGAAATCCCCTCGTTTCGGGCGGCAGACGCGCCGATACCCCCGAGATGCGTAGGTCCGCGCGCGTCCTCATGCTTCTCGGCACCCTCAGTGCCGTCTTCGGCATGGCCAAACTCCACGCGCTGACGCACACCTATCTCTTCACCGCCTCCGGTCGCCTGATCTGGGCCTTCGCCTACGTCGGGGTGATGCTGATCGCGGCGTACGCGACCGGGTTGCCGTCGCTCTCACCGAGTCGCAACAAACTGCTCGTCGCGTCGGGCGCGGCCGGGCTCGGCGCGACCCTCATGTCCCTCGTGACCCTGATCGCGGGCGGCCAACTCCTCCCGCGGTTCGTGATCTTCGGCGCCGCCGCCGTTGCCGCACCGTGGTACCTCGTATGCGCGACCGTCGCCGAAGGCGGCCGGCAACGCGCCGAGGCACGTGATCGGGTGATCGTGGTCGGCGACAGTGGCGAGGGCGATCTCCTGCGCGCCGAACTCGCGCAGATGCCGGAGCGACCCGCCGTCGTCGTCGGCGCGTTCGACACCGCGTCGATGATCGGCACCGGCAACGGCCTGCCACTCGTCGACGCGACGACCGCGAGCCGCTGCTCGGTGGTCGTCCTGAGCCGGTATGCATCGGACCTCGAGCACATCGTGGATCAAGCCGCGTTGTTGCACCGGCGTGGGGTCCGGATCCGTACGCTCACCGGCTTCTACGTCGACTGGCTCGGCAAACTGCCGATCGGCGAACTCGAACGCTCGTCGATGCTCTTCGACATCGGGGAGATCCACGGTCGTCGTTACGGTCGGGTGAAGCGGCTCTTCGACATCGGCTGTGGCTCGATCGGGATGATGGCGTTCGTCATCGCGGTGCCGCTCGTGGCCCTGGGCAACCTGGTGGCCAACCGCGGTCCGATCTTCTTCCGCCAGGCCCGCGTCGTGCGTGATGGTCGCTGCTTCACCATGTGGAAGTTCCGCACCATGGCGCCGACGCACGAGCCGGAACCGACCGACGCGGACTGGTCCGCGACCACCGACGCCCGGGTGACAC
>JBBQXR010000268.1:0-5212 GCA_038209455.1 Acidimicrobiia bacterium | reverse complement strand
TGAAGAGGAGGACGCTTCCGCCGACCACGACGACACCGATGCCCCAGAACGCGAAATACCGCCGGAACGGGAGCCCACGCTCCTCGGGGGGCGCTTCCGTTTCGGGGGTCACCGTGGCGTCCTGCCCGTTCTCGTGATGGTCAAACCCTTCCCTCTCCGATGGGTTCGGACGCTGCACGTTACGTGTCAACGCGACCGTCGGTGGGTAGGAGCGGCCCATGGCAACGCTCCGCTACGTCCACGACGACGAACCCGGCATCACCCGACGCCGGGCGGGCCGGGGTTTCGTCTATTTCGCCCCGACCGGTCGACGGATCACCGCCGATCGTGAACTGACGCGGATCAAGGCGCTGGCCATCCCGCCGGCGTGGACCGAGGTATGGATCAGCCCCGAGCCCACCGGACACATCCAGGCCACGGGCCGGGACGCGCGCGGCCGGAAGCAGTACCGGTACCACACCGATTGGCGCGCCGAGCAGGAGACCCAGAAGTTCGACCGGATGATCGAGTTCGGTGGCGCCCTCCCCGCCATCCGCCGCCGGATCGCAGCGGACTACGCCCTACCCGGACTCCCCCACGACAAGGTGGTCGCGAGCGTCGTCCATCTCCTCGAAGCGTCGCTGATCCGGGTCGGCAACGAGGAGTACGCGCGCACCAACGGCTCGTTCGGCCTCACGACGCTGCGCGATCCGCACGTGTCGGTCGGACGCGGCGGCGAGATCCGGTTCACGTTCCCGGGGAAGAGCAACCAGCGCCACACGATCACCATCAACGATCCGCGGACCGCGCGCATCGTCCGGAAGTGCCGTGAGCTCCCGGGCCAGCGCCTGTTCCAATACGAGGATGACGCCGGTGAGCTCCGAGCGATCGGATCGAGCGACGTGAATGACTACCTCCGCGCCGCGACCGACGCGGACTTCACCGCCAAGGACTTCCGGACGTGGGTCGGAACGCTGCTCGCGGCGACCGCACTCGCGGCGTTGGATCCACCCACCTCCGAGCGCAGCGGGCGGCAGGACGCGTCGGCGGCGATCGAGGTGGTCGCGCAGCGCCTCGGCAACACGCCGACGGTGGCCCGCAACTCGTACGTCCACCCGGACGTCGTCGACCTGTACGTCGAAGGCAGCCTGCCCGAACTCTGGACCGGACGTTCCGCACGCGACAGCCGCTGGATGCTCGCCGAGGAGAGGCGACTGCTCATCGTGCTGCGCTCGGCCCGGCGCCGGGCACGAGCGCAACGCACACGGGCGACATCCTGAGCCGGGGTCGAGACGAGGTCAGGCCCCGGTCGGTGCCACGGCGACCGCGGCCAACTTCTCGGTCACGGCCGCCACGGCCTCCTCGGCGCGCTCGGCGGCGTCGACTTCGGGTAGTTCCGGCTCGGGTTCGGTGCTCTTGGTCATCTTCGGCTCCGCTTCGGCGCACCCGGGATGAGCGCGGCGAACTTCGACATACCCGCGTGTTCCAGGCCGGAAACCGGGGCGGTCGGCCCACCGGACACCGCCGCCGGCGGCCCGGCGTGACCCGGGTCACACATCCGACGGGCGGTGCACACCCGGACCCACTGCACAGCACCTCTCCTCCTGGCGATCCGAAAGGACCACCGTGAAGATCGCCATCGTCGGAACCGGGGTCGCCGGTCTGGTCGCGGCCCGCGAGTTGCGCGGCGCGCACGACATCACGATCTTCGAGGCCGACCACCGACTCGGTGGTCACGTGAACACCCTGGACGTCGAGGTCGACGGGGTCGAGCACTCGGTCGACACCGGCTTCATCGTCTACAACGAACGGAACTATCCGGGCTTCGTCGCGCTGCTCGACGAACTCGATGTGGCGACCCAACCGACCGAGATGAGCTTCAGCGTTTCGGACCGCGCGCGCAACATCGAATACAACGGGTCGAGTCTCAACACACTCTTCGCCCAGCGCCGCAACGTCGTGAACCCGGCGTTCATTCGTCTGCTCACCGAGATCGCCCGCTTCAACCGCGCCGCGCGCGCATTGGTCCCCGATGCCGGGCAACTCGCGGATCGCGAACGCCTGCCGCGCGCGGGTGCCGCCACCGATGAGGTGGACCCCGACGAGTCGCTGGCCGCGTTCGTCGATCGCGGCGGTTACTCCGCCGACTTCGTCGAACGGTTCCTGGTGCCGTTCGGCGCCTCGATCTGGTCAGCCGACCCCGAGACCTTCACCCGGTTCCCCGCCCGGACCTACGCACGGTTCATGCACAACCACGGGCTGCTCTCGTTCAACGACCGGCCCCAGTGGCGCACGGTCACCGGTGGTGCCCGCCGGTACGTGCAGGCGCTCGTCGCGCCGTTCACGGATCGCATCCGGTTGGCGGCTCCGGTCCTGGAGATTGCAACGAGCGCACCCGGAGGCGTTCCCGCCGTCGACGTGGTCACCCGGGCCGGCACCGAACGGTTCGACCGCGCGGTCGTCGCGACCCACAGCGACCAGGCCTTGCGAATGTTGCGCGACCCGTCGCCGGCCGAACGGTCGGTGCTCGGCGCCCTCAAGTACCAACCGAACGTGGCCACCCTCCACACCGACGCCCGCATGCTGCCCACCACGCCACGCGCCCGCGCGAGCTGGAACTACACCGTCGATCCGTCGGGCCACGGCTCGACCGTCACCTACTGGATGAACCGTCTTCAGTCGATCGAGTCGAGCCGTCCGCTCCTCGTCACCCTCAATCGCCGGGACGCGATCGCCGACCGGGAAGTCCTCGCGGACCTCGAGTACGACCATCCGGTCTTCGACCTGGATGCGATCGCCGCGCAACGGCGGCGGGACGAGATCCAGGGTCGCCACGGCGTCTACTTTGCCGGTGCGTACTGGGGCTACGGCTTCCACGAGGACGGGCTCCAGAGTGGGCTCGAAGTTGCCGCAGCGATCTCGGCTGCGCCATGACCGCGGCCACCGCGGGATCGGCGATCGATGTCGACCCCGCCCCGCGGGCCGACGCATATGACGCGCCGCGCGCGTCGGTGGCCGCGTACGTCGGAACCGCGGCGCACCATCGCGTCGAACCCGACCGGACCTTCGCCCCCAAACTCTTCCTCGCGTTCGTCGACGTCGACGCGCTGCCGGGTTCCCTCGACCCGATTCCCGGGTGGTCCGGGCGCCGCCGTGCGTTGGTGCACTATCGGCGTCGCGACTTCTTCGACGGTTCGGACCGACCCCTCGGTGATGCCGTACGCGATCTCGTGGCCGCCCGCCTCGGTCGCCGACCGACCGGCCGCATCGACCTCCTCGCCCACTTCCGCACCGCCGGCTGGTTGTTCAACCCGCTGGCCGTCTACTACTGCTGGAACGCCGCCGGCGACGTCCTCGACGCGCTGGTCCTCGAGGTCACGAACACCCCCTGGGGCGAACGGCACTGGTACGTGACGGACGCCGGCGGCGGGTCCCCGGTACTGACACCCAAGGCGATGCACGTCTCCCCGTTCCTCCCCATGGACCTCCAGTACCGAATCGCGTGGACCCCTCCCGGGCCGGACCTGGCGCTCACGATCACCGTCGAACGGGACGGCACCCGCGTCTTCACCGCGGGCCTCGATCTGCGGCGCGTCGAACTCGACGCCCGGCGTGCGGTGGGCCTCGTCCTGCGCCATCCCCTGCTCCCGCTGCGGGTCTCTCTCGGCATCCGCCGCCAGGCCCTGGTCCTGTTCCTCCGGCGCGTGACCTGGTTCCGCCATCCCCGAACCACTCATCCCCGAACCACCCCTGCCCCACCGACCCCTTCCCGGAAAGCGAGCACCCGATGACCACCCTCGCCGCGCGCGTCATGCATCCGCTCTTCACCCGTCTGCGCGGGGGCACCCTCGAGGTCGTCGACTCCGACGGCGTCGAGACCTTCGGCCCGGGCGCGGCCATCAGCGACGCCGAACCGATCCACGCCCGGGTGACCGTGCACGATCCGCGTCTCTACGAGCGGCTGCTCCGGGACGGCAGCGTCGGCCTGGGCACCGCGTACGCCGACGGCTGGTGGGACGCCGACGACCTCACCGGCGTACTGCGGCTCGCGCACCGGAGCCTGACCCGCACGCATCCGGCGCGCGACCGGCTGCACCGGTGGGCGCGTCCGCTCGTCGACCCGATCGCACGCCGCCGCTCCGCCGACGTGGAACGGGACGAGGTGAACGTCCGGTCCCACTACGACATCGGCAACGAGTTGTTCACGCACCTGCTCGACGAGTCGATGATGTACTCCTCCGCGATCTTCGATGCGCCGGACACGAGCCTCGCAGCGGCGTCCCGCGCCAAGCTCGACCGGCTCGCCGCGAGCATCGAGCTCACCGCGTCGGACCACGTCCTGGAGATCGGCACCGGCTGGGGCGGATTCGCGATCTACGCCGCGAGCACGTTCGGTTGCCGGGTCACCACCACGACGATCTCAGCCGAGCAGTACGAGTTCGCGACCGCTCGCGTGCATGCGGCCGGGCTCGACCATCTCGTGACCGTGCGCGCCGACGACTACCGCACGCTCGAGGGCACGTTCGACAAGATCGTGGCCATCGAGATGATCGAAGCCGTCGACTGGCGCGAGTACGGGACGTTCTTTGCGGCGTGCGAATCCCTGCTCGCACCGGACGGCATCATCGCGATGCAGGCGATCGTCGTTCCCGACGCGAGCTTCGACCGAGCGAAGCGGCGGACCGACTTCATCAAAGCGGCGATCTTTCCCGGCGGGTGTCTCCCGAGCGTCGGAGCCCTCAGCCGCGCGGCCGCCCCGCACCGCCTGACGCTCCACCACCAGGCCGAGTTCGGCCTCCACTACGCCGAGACGCTTCGCCGGTGGCGGGAGAACCTCGTCGGTGCACGCGATGCCATCGCCCGCTACGGCTTCGACGACCACTTCACGCGACTCTGGGACTTCTACTTCTCGTACTGCGAGGCCGGGTTCGAAGAGCGATACATCAGCGTGGTCCAGCTCACCTACACGAAGCCCGGGTGGCGGCCGGCCGCACTCGAGCAGCCGGCCGCGGTTCCCGAACCCGTGACGTGAACAAGGTGATCGAAAGCACGGTGATCACGTCGCGTTGACGAGCGACTCCCGATCCCAGAACCGCACGGCGGTGCAGCGATCGAGGAAGTCGGCCACGTCGTCGCGGTCGTCACCCAACTCGACCACACCGTCGTCCGCGTCGGATTCGATCCCCGCGGCCGCGAGCAGACCCACCGCGTCCGGCGAGTACCCGATGAACTT
>JBBQXR010000267.1:0-5228 GCA_038209455.1 Acidimicrobiia bacterium | reverse complement strand
GAGGCTGACCGTGATGGCCGACGCAGGGGTGCCGCCGTCGTCGGAAGCGAGCGTCACCGCGGCGGACGCGGCCAGGTCGTAGTCGAATGCCACCGAGGCCACCGCGCCGACGATCACTCCGATCGACTGCGTGGGAGACGCGGTGCCCTGTCGGTCGACGTCGCCGGCGCGACCGAGGGTCACGGTGTAGGTCCCGGCCGGGACGTAGGCGAAGAACGCACAGCCGGGGCTCGCCGCGAACTCGTCGGTGGTCGCGATCGTTCGGTCGACGCCCGGGCCGAGGAGTCGGACGGGCACGGTGCCGAGCGGATCGGCCGCACTGTCGCGTACCCGCACCGCGACGTGACCGGTATTGGGGTCGTAGGCGCCGACCGGCGGCGAGAGGACGGTGGCGGATCGCACGGGCTGGACCACGCCCATGTCGGGCCACGTCACGTCGACGGTGACCCGCAGGACCTGTGGTGAGGTGGCGGTGGAGTCACACGCACCGGCCGTCGCCGCGTCGGCCACCCACTCTGCGTTCCGACTCACCACGAACGGCACGCCGTCGATGGGGACGGTGCTGGTCGTCAGGCCGATCACCAGGCTGGTGAAGTTGGACTGTCGGACGGCGTCGAGGTCGCGGCTGGCGAGGTTGGCCGCCACCGTGCGTTGACGGTTGGTGCGGGCCAGCGAGAGGCCGGCGACCGTGGTGACGACGAGGCCACCCACGAGGATGCTGAACACCGTCAGCGCGACGATGAGTTCGACCAGGCCGAAACCCGCCTCCGAACCCAGCGGGACCCGTCGATCCACCGCCGGGTCCGACCATCGCGGGAGTGATCCGGCTCGGGTCATACGCCTCATTCCGTCCGACTTGTACCGTCTGGACGTATTTCGGCATCAAGGTGAGATTTCTGAATGTCGATGAGGCAGTTTTTTTGGGGGGCCGGCGCGTCAGCCGGCGGCGTTGATCCCGGCTCGGCGACCGAAGAAGCTGCCGTCGCCGAGCGAGATCCCGCTCACGTACCCACCGGCTGCGATCCCCGCGGTCGTGCGACCGGCGGCGAACAGCCCGGGGATGGGCGACTCGGTGGCATCGAGCACCGCGCCGTCGGCATCGGTGGCGAGGCCGCCGAGGGTGAACGGCGCGTAGATCGCGTTGCGGTCGACGCGGAGGTCGACTGCGCCGAGCGGTGCCCGGAGTGGGGTCACGAACGGAGCGGTCTTGTGCCATTGCGGGTCGCGTCCGTCGGCGGCATGGCGGTTGTATTCGGCGACGGTCTTCGCCAGCGCCGCCTCGGGGAGTCCGATGTCGCGCGCGAGTTCCTCGGGGGTTTCGGCCGCCCACTGGAGCCGCATGCCGACGAAGTTGACCTCGAAAATCTCCTCGCTGACGATCAGATAGATCTCGCCATCCTGTTCGAGCAACGCCCGCATGCCGATGCGCCCGGTGTACGTGTCCTCGTTCACGAAGCGTTCGCCGCGTGCGTTCACCAGGAGCCCGCGTGCCAAGCGGTGCGGGGGGCCGATGGGGAGGGCGCACTCCACCGCGTGCATGTTGCGCAACGCAGCACCGACTCCCTGGCCCAGGCGGATGGCGCGACCGTCGTCGTTGGGTTGGCCGACGCGCCAGGCTGCGTTCGGACGCAACGCGGGCGGGCAGTAGTGACCGAGCATCGGCTCGTTGAAAATGAACCCGCCGGCCGCGAGGACCACACCCCGCCGAGCCCGGACCGCACGGGTCTCACCGTCGTGCAGGATCGCGACTCCGGCGACGGCACCGTCGCGATCGACGATCAACCGGTCGACGCGGGCGTCGGTCTCGGTGCGCACCGAGGTTTTGGCCCGGGCCTCGCCGAGCCGGTCCATGAGGAACCCGCCGGCGGTATCCGGGAACTGAGGGTGGTGACCGCGCGGCACGGGATCCGCGATGTCGATGAACGGCCACGAGTCTTCGCCGCCGGAGAAGACCAGGCCGGAATCGTCGAACGGCTCGCGATTCGGTTCGTCGTTGAACTGGCCCTTGAACGGCACGCCGTGGTCGACCAGCCAGTGGTAGTGCGCAACCGATCCCTCGCAGTACGCGTGGACCTTGGTGGCGTCGGTGTTCGGTCCGCACGCCGCGAGGAGAAAACGTTCCATGTTCTCGGCGGTGTCGGTGTATCCGCACGCCTCCTGGACGGGCGTGCCCCCACCGAGGTAGATGAGCCCGCCGGAAAGCCCAGAGGTACCACCGGCGGCAACCGCCCGTTCGACCGCGAGCACCGACGCCCCGGCCTCGGTTGCGCCGAGGGCCGCACAGGTACCGGCGATGCCGAGGCCGACCACCACCACGTCCACCGTGTCGGCGAACGTGGTCGTCTCGGCCGCGAGCGGCTCGATCGCGCCAACGGTGTCAACCATCAGAACTTCGCGATCACCGTGTCGGCGAACGTCTCGTCTGGGTCCGCCGACTCGGTTCGGCGGTTCATGCGAACTTCGCGATCACCGTGTCGGCGAACCATGCCAGGGAGTCGATGCGGTTGCCGAGATCCTCCGGGTCCTTGCCCGTGAAATACCAGGGAACGGTCTGGATCTCGGTCACTCCGGCATCCGCCAGGCGGCGGTAGCCGTCGACCTCCCACGCGTCTGTGGGCAGCGCGTTGATCTCGAACGGTTCGTCGGCCCGGCCGTACTCGGCGCGGTACTTGGTGAGTTCGGTGATCGCGCCGGTGATCTCGGCGGTGGTGTTCTGCACCGAGATCCAGCCGTCGGCAAGCCGCGCGGCGCGCCGGAAGCCCGGCTCGCTGAGCCCACCGACGTAGATGGGTACCGGCAGTTCGGGTGCGGGCGACATCATGAGCCGGTCGAAGTCGTAGTGCTTCCCGTGGTACTCGACCCATTTCGGACCGCCCCCGCTGCACACGAGCTTGAGGATCTCGATCATCTCGTCGGCCCGCTTGCCGCGCGTCCGCATCTCGTTGTGGGTCCAGGCGAACTCCTCGGGGATCCACGAGAGCCCGACACCGAGCCCGACGCGGTCGTGCGAGAGCGCAGCCATCGATGACAGCTGCTTCGCGACGCTCAGGGGCTCGCGGATCGCCAGCTTCACGACGTTGGTGAGGAAGCGGATGCGCTCGGTCACCGCGACCATCGCGCTGATCGAGACGAACGGATCCGGGAACGACGTCTCCGGCGCCCAGAAGCGGCCACCGTCGGCAGAGTAGGGGTAGTCGGCCGACACGGACTCCGGGTAGAAGATCGAGTCCGGCACGGTGATGGTGTCGAAGCCGGCGGCCTCCGCCGCGCGCGCCATGGGGATCAGGTGATCGACCGGGAACATGGGGAACGCAACGGTCCAACGCATCAGAGGTCCTCTCGACTCATCGTTAGAGGTCGGGGAGTCCGAGGGCGAGGTTCGCTTCCTCGAGCCCGCCGTCGACCTCGAAGATCTTGCCGGTGACGAAGCTCGCAGCCGGCGACGCGAGGTAGAGCGCGCAGAGGGCGATGTCGTCGGGCTGACCGAGTCGTTTGAGCGGCGTGCCGCCCACCATCTCGTTCCGGATGTCGTCGTCCGTGAGCACGGTCTCGAGCGCGCTGGTTGCGATGGATCCAACCGCGATTCCGTTCACGCGGACTTTGGGGGCGAGGTCGGCGGCCATGAGCCGGGTGAGGTGGCTGAGCGCCGCCTTCGCCGTCCCGTACGCGCTGAAGCCGCGGTCGCGCAGCCGGCCGATCGCGGACGAGATGTTGACGATGGCGCCTTCGCCCTGCTCGAGCATCTGGGGAACTGTCGCCTTCGAGAGCACGAACGCCGTGGTGGTGTTGAAGTGGAACGCACGCTCGAAATAGCCCGGGCTGGTGTCGAGGAACGGCCGCGGTGGTGTCCCACCCGCGTTGTTCACCACGATGTCGACCCGTCCGAACTCTTCGATCGTCGCTCGCGCGAGTGCCTCGATGTTCGCGTTCTCGTTGACGTCGGTCGGGACGACGAGCGCCTGGCGACCGAAGCCCCGTACGTCGGCCGCGACCTGCTCGAGCTGTTCGGCGGTGCGGGATGCGAGCACGACGTCGGCACCGGCCTCGGCGAGGCCGCGGGCGGTGGCGGCGCCGATGCCGCGCCCGGCGCCGGTCACGATCGCGACCTTGCCGTCGAGTCGAAATCTTTCGAGCACCGTTTCTCCGCTTCGTCGGTGTCTGGGCACGTGAGTGGCGGGGACCGTACCCGAAGCCCATGGGTCGTCCGAAAGGCGGAGGGGGCAGGGGAGGGCGGCTGGGTAGTTGACACGGCCGGATGCGACGAGCACGATCCGCCTGCACATGTCGTGCAAGTTCTGGGGGGAGCACACATGAATCGTTCTCACGTCCTGCGGCGCGTCGCCGCCGGTCTGACGGCCGGCACGATCGTGACGTTCGGGCTGGCGACGTCGTCGGGGGCGGTCGGCATCACCGTGAAGCCGAACTCCAACCTCGTCGTCGGTGCCGGGACGTACGCGGCGACCCTGTCCGCGCCCAAGGGTGCGTTCCCGAAGGTGCCGGACCCCGCCGCCACTCCATCCGTGAGGACGGCGACGACCAAGGTGGCGAGCAAGGCCATCGTCGGCGCCGCCGGGACCTTCAGTGCGGCCGACATCGGCAAGTTCGTCGACGACGGCGACGGCGGCCGGATCCCCGATGGCGTCGCGGTGACCCAGATGGCACCGACGGTCGCGGTCTACCCCCGTCAGGGGCTCCCGACGATCATGTCGGTCAGTCCCACCGGCAACAGCGCGACCCTGACCCTGCCGGCGACGGCGGCGGGGATCGGCCCCGTCCAGCTGGTCCCGGCGACCCCGACCGTGCTTCTCCTCGCCCAGTCGAGTGGTGCGCTCGCGTACCTTGCGCCCGTGCCCACCGGGCTGTGTTGGATTTTCGATTTTCCGGGCAGCGTGTGTGGCTACGACGTCGGCAACATCGCGTACAGCTCCACGAAGCAGACGGTCACGGCGAACGCCGACGGCAGTCTTGGCGCGACGCCCTTCACTCTGTCGGAAGGGGTCATCGACGGCGCGCTCGGGACCAACCCCGGGCCGGTGATGGTGCGGAGCTTCGACCCCGACCTCGCCGGTCCGTACCCGGTCCTCCCGTTCGCGGTCTCGCCGACCGACCCCGGTGCGACTCCGCGCCGCTGCGCGCCGAACGCCCAGGATCGATCGATCCCCGATACCGTCGGCGGGGTCGACTACTGCCTGGTGACCGCCATTGCACTGAACGGCGGAGTGCAGTCC
>JBBQXR010000266.1:0-5246 GCA_038209455.1 Acidimicrobiia bacterium | reverse complement strand
GGTAGTCGTCGAACGTGGTGAACCGCTTCACGAAGTTGCGCGTGAACGCGAGGTCTTCGGCCTCGTAGTAGCCGGCCGGCAGCACATCGTCGTTGGCGCTGGCGGCGAGGAATCCGAGGTCTCGCTGCGCTCGCCCGGCCGTCCAACCGTGGTTCGGGTCGCTCAGGTCGCAGCCGCGGTACGGGTTGCTCAGGACGTCCCAGCCGACCATGTGGTGCGTGGCGACCGGGCCGTTCGGGCTGGCGAGCACCGCCTGGTTGTTGGCGTCGACGGTGAAGAACTTCCCGTACTGCGCGCGGCCGGCGTCGACGTAGCCCTGGTGGCTGCTCAGCCATCCGAGCCAGTGGTCGAACGAACGGTTCTCGCTCATCACGATGACGACGGTATCGATCGGCGAATCGGCGGCTGCGCCGTCGAGGATCGTCGAACCCGGGTTGTAGCCCGGTGGGAACAAGGTCTTGCAGCCGGGGAGCGCGGCGATCGCGGCGAGCGCGCCGCCCGTCATCCCCGCGCGCTTGAGGAACTGTCTCCGGTCGAGATCCACTCGTCCACCTCCCAGTGAAGGTGGCCATTGTGCACCATTTGCGAGAGTCCAGGGGCCGGGGCCCCGTACCCTGGCTGGATGCGCGTCGCTGATCCTTCTCGACTCTCGGTCTTTCTCGATTACGACGGGACGATCAGTACGACCGACACCGGGGTCCACCTGCTCGAGCGGCTCGGTGCTCCCGAATGGCGGGCGGTCGAAGCCGAGTACTCGGCGGGTGAGATCGGGAGTCGGGTGTGCCTCCTCGACGAGTGGGATCTGCTCCCCGGCGACCGGGATTTGCTCACCGCCACCGCCGCGGAGGTGACCATCGATCCGGGCGTGCATCGACTGGTCGCGGAACTGCGTGCCGCGGGGGCCGAGATCACGATCGTCTCCGACGGCTTCGGTTTCTACGTCCACGAAGCGGTCGGTGACCTCGGGATACCGATCGTGACCAACGCGGTCGACTGGACCACCGGCACCCTGGAGTTCCCGCACGAGGACCGGTGCTGCGCGTGTTCGAGTTGCGGGACGTGCAAGCAGGCGCCGATCAAAGATGCGCGCCACCGCGATCGCACCACGGTCCTCGTCGGCGACGGGACCAGCGATCGCAAAGCGGCGGCGCTCGCGGACATCGTGTACGCCAAGGACGGCCTCGCCCGCTGGTGTGCGCAGTTCGCGGTGCCGTTCACGCCGTTCGCCGATCTCGATGCCGTGAGGTTGGATCTGCTGGGCTCGGGGTAGTGTCCGATCCGTGCCTACTTACGCGATGTTGAGCACGTTGGGCCCGGGTGGATGGGCGACGCTGCAGGAGAACCCCGAGCGACTGCGACAGGTGACCGACGAGGTCGAGTCGATGGGGCTGAAGGTCGTTGCGCAGTACGCGCTGATGGGCCAGTGGGATTTCCTCAACATCATCGAGGCGCCCGACGAAGCGGCGATGGCGAAGGCGGCCGTCGCGCTCGCAGCCCGAGGAACGATGCGCACGACGACGATGCAGGCGCTGCCCATCGACACGCTGATCGAGGCCCTCGGCGGGTCGTAGCGGTCGGCGCTACACCCACCACATGTTGTTCGTCTTCCGCCGCTCCTCGCGGACATCGTCGACGGTGAAGACGAGCGGCAGGATCGAACCGTCCGACCGGCGCCGGATCAGGTATCCGGGGACGTCACCCGCCACCGGCTCCACGACCTCGAACCCGCGTGCCCATTGGCGGTCGAACTTCGATCGCACTTCCACGCGGGTGCCTGCGTCCACCGCGGGATCGTAAACCCGCGTGCAAGCGCGGTGCCTTGGTACCTTCGGGCGGTGACGCCGACCCGGACTCCGAACCGCTCCACGCGGCCGAGTCTCCGGTTGGAGCGGAAGTGTTGGCAGTCCGGCGACCAACTGGTGTGCGGGATCGACGAAGTGGGCCGGGGCGCCTGGGCCGGACCGGTGACCGTCGCCGCGGTCATCCCGGCGCCGGAACACCTGAGTGGTATCCGCGACTCCAAGATGCTGACGCCCGACCAGCGCGAGGTCGCGGCCGCACGCGTCCGGAACTGGGCCCGGGCGTACGCGATCGGCCATGCGTCCTACGAAGAGTGCGACACGCTCGGGATGACCGCGGCCCTGCGCACCGCCGGGCTGCGGGCCCTGCGCGATCTCGCCGCGCAGGGTTTCGAACCCGACCGGGTGATCCTCGACGGCAACCACGATTACCTGCGGATGGGCAGCCGCGTCACCACTGTCATCAAAGGCGATGCCACCTCGCTGGCCGTCGCCGCCGCGAGTTGCGTGGCCAAGGTCGAGCGCGACGGGATGATGGCGGAGGAGGCCGAGCACTTTCCGGCGTACGGCTTCGAGTCGAACCGCGGCTATCCCGCGCCCGTCCACAAGGCGGCGTTGCGCGCATGGGGCCCGACCACGATCCACCGTCGTTCCTGGATCTTCATGGACGACCTCGTCTGGGGCGGCCTCGCGCCAGCTCCAGGGAGGCTCTTTTAGAGAGATAGTGTCCTGGGGATGGGCCAGACGATCACGGTGACGTCGCGCGCGGGGTCGACTCCTGCGGTGCGCTTGTTCGATCTCAATCGCTCGCTGACCGGCATGGAAGTGGAGCGCTACTCCACCGTCGAGGAAGCGAAGGCGAAGGGCATGCGACCGCCGGATGTGCTCGCGGCGCGACTGCTCGAAGAGGGCGCGTTCAGCGTCACGATCTACTCGAACAGCGTGACCGTCGAGGCGGCCGCGGACTCGTGGAGCACGTTCGAAGCGCGGGCGCAGTACCTGATCGAGCATCTCTTCGAGTACTACGGCGACAACGCCGGCTGGTCTTACGAGGCCCGCGGGCTCGAGGCGCCGCCACCGGTCGATCTCGCCGGATAGGGAACAGCCTCTGGGTCTCGGGGGTTGGCGAGCGCATGCCTTACCACCCGATGAACGACTCCGAAGTCCGCGCCTTCCTGAGTGCGGATCCGCCGCGCACCGGCAAGCTCGCGACCACCCGTCGCGACGGCAGCCCGCACGTGGCACCGGTGTGGTTCGCTCTCGACGACGACGGTTCGATCGTGTTCAACACCCATGAGGACACGGTGAAGGGCAAGTCCCTTCGCCGCGACCCGCGGGCGGCGCTGTGTGTGGACGACGACCGGCCGCCGTTCTCGTTCGTGACCGTGCAGGGCGTCGTCGACCTCAGTGTGGATCCGGACGAGTTGCTCAGGTGGGCGACGATCATCGGAGGCCGGTACATGGGCGCGGATCGGGCCGAGGAGTACGGCGCGCGGAACGGAGTGCAGGGCGAGATGGTGTGCCGGCTGCGTCCGACGAAGATCCTCTCCGCCGCCGACCTCGCGGACTGACGGCCTGCTTTCGGCGTTGACCCGGGTGGGCGCCGGCCTGGCGATACGAACAGGCGTTCGATAAAGTCCGACCATGGTCCCGGTCCCGGTGCAGCCCGTGCGCACGTCCCCGCGCCGGGACGACGCGGCCCGGGCGCGGTTGGCCGCGGTCGGCGCGGCACGCGCACCACTCGTCCTGGCGCGTGATCGGGCCCTCGCCCTGACCGGCCCCCTGGCCGCCTTCCTGCCGTCGGTCCAGCGGGGTTCGGTGGTCGCGGTCGGTGGGGTGCGGGGCACGGGGGCCACGAGCGCGGCGTTGAGCATCGCGGCGGCGGCGACGGGCGCGGGCGAATGGTCGGCCATGGTCGACGGGACCGGCACCCTCGGCGGTCTGGCGGCGGCGGAAGCCGGGGTCGACCTGGCGCGGTTCGCAGTGGTCCGTGACATTCCGCGCGATCGGTGGGCCACCGTCGTCGCGAACCTGCTCGAAGGGGTGACCGTGGTGATCGCGGAACTTCCACGCACGGTGCGGATGGGTGATGCCCGCCGGTTGGTGGCGCGCGCGCGGGAGCGGGCTGCTGTCCTCGTGACCCTGGCACCGGATGCGCGGGCCTGGCCGGCGGAGGCAGCTGTGCGGATCCAGGCCCAGGGCGGCGGGTGGTCCGGGCTGGGCGCGGGGGATGGTGGGTTGGAACCGCGGCTTCCGATCGTCGAGATCAGCGGCCGGGGGATGCCGGGGCGGGTCCGCCTCGAACTCGCGGGCTGAGGCGTCGGATGGCGGTCCGTACGTTGTGCTCGTGGTGTCCCGACTGGCCGGTGGTCGCGGCCCGTCGGGTGGGTCGCGCGCCGGATGCGGTCCCGGTGGCGGTGGTGGAACGAGGCCGGGTGGCCGCGGTCTCGATCGAGGCGCGGGCGGCCGGGGTCCGCATCGGGAACCGGCGCCGGGAAGCCGAGGCCGAGGCGCCTGAGATCGTCGTGCTCGACCGCGACCCCGCGGAAGAGGCCCGTGAGTTCGAACCGGTGGCACGGGCGATCGAGGCGATCACCCCGCGGGTGGTGTTGGAACGGCCCGGCGTGCTCTCGTTCCCCACGCGCGGTCCGTCCCGCTATCACGGTGGTGACGGAGGCCTGCTCGAACGGGTCCGGGAGACGGTCGACGCGACCGGGGTGACCGCGTTGCGGGTGGGAATCGCGGACGGCGCGTTCGCGGCCCGGCTCGCGGCGCGGCGCAACGTGATGGTGCCCGCGGGCGAGACGCCGACGTTCCTCGCACCGTGGCCGGTGGACGCGTTGGGCGACGAGGCCCTGGCCGATCTCCTCGTCCGGCTCGGGCTGCGGACCCTGGGTGCCTTCGCCGGGTTGCCGCCGGCGTCGGTGCTCGCCCGCATGGGTCGCGAGGGACTCACCGCGCACCGCCTCGCGTGCGGCGAGGACGCGCATCCGCCCGCGCTCACCACGCCACCCCCGGATTTCGAGGAGCGGGCCGAACTCGATCCACCGGCCGAGCGGGTGGATGCCGCAGCCTTCGTCGCCAAGGGCCTTGCCGACCGCCTGCTCGAACGACTCGCGGCGCGCGGGTTGGCGTGCACGCAGGTCGTCGTCGAGGCCGAGACCGAGTACGGCGAATCACTCTCGCGCGCGTGGCGGCACGAGGGTGCGCTCACGCCCGGTGCACTCACCGAGCGGGTGCGCTGGCAACTCGACGGCTGGCTCACCGCGACGGGTGGGCTGAGTGGTGGTCTCACCCGGTTGTCGCTCATCCCCGATCAGGTCATCCCGGCCTCGGGGCGCCAACTCGGGTTCTGGGGTGGTGACGCAGCGGCCTCGGATCGGGCCGAGCGGGCTTTCGCCCGGATCCAGGGGCTGCTCGGTCCCGAGCACGTGGTCACCGCAGTTC
>JBBQXR010000265.1:0-5253 GCA_038209455.1 Acidimicrobiia bacterium | reverse complement strand
GCTGACCCGGGTCGGGTGGGGGCGTGCGGAGGACGTGTACTGGGCCGCCCGCGCCACCCTCTGCCGTCGCCCCGAGGACATCGGGACCTTCGATGTCGCATTCCGTAGCTGGTTCTCGGGTGCGGTGCCCGGCACGGAGTTCCCCGCCGCGTCGGCGGGAGAGGTGGTCGTCGCACTCGACCTTCCCGATGCTGCGGCCGACGCGGAGCCCGACCCATCCGCGCCCGATGCGCCCGTCGTCAGTGTGCGGTTCAGTCGGGCCGAGGTGTTACGCCGTCAGGACTTCGCCACCTACAGCCCGGCGGAGCATGCCGAGGCGCGACGACTCCTCGCCGATCTGCGCGTGACCGGCGCCCGCAGGAAGTCGCGCCGGCTGGTGGCGACCCACGCCCGTCGGCGGCCCGATGTGCGCCGGACCGTCCGCGCGTCGATGCGGACCGGCGGCGAACCCGTGGCGCGCGCGTACCGCCGACCTTCTGACCGGCCGCGCCGGTTGGTGCTCCTCTGTGACGTCAGCGGTTCGATGGAGCCGTACGCGCGCGTGATCGTGCGCTTCCTCCACAGCGCGGTCGTGGCCCGCACCCAGGTGGAGGCGTTCGCGCTCGGGACCCGCCTCACGCGCATCACCCGCGATCTCGCGAACCGGGATCCGGACGCCGCCATCGCCGCGGCATCGCGCCGGGTGGTCGACTGGTCGGGAGGCACGCGCCTCGGAGACACGATCAAGGAGTTCAACGACACGTGGGGCATACGGGGAATGGCCCGGGGTGCGGTGGTCGTGATCGTGTCCGACGGCTGGGACCGGGGCGACGCCGCGGTCTTGGGTGAGCAGATGCAGCGTCTTGGGCGCGTGGCCCACCGGGTGGTGTGGGTGAACCCGTTGAAGGCTGCGCCGGGGTTCGCGCCACTCGCCGCCGGGATGGCCGCCGCGCTGCCGTTCGTGGACGACTTCGTGGAGGGCCACTCGCTCCAATCCCTCACCGACCTGGCGTCGGTCATCCAGGCGGGCACGTGAGCGAGTCGTGGCGTCATGCGTGAGGTGATGGGCGACATCGCGCGTTGGCGGTCGGCCGGGCACCGGGTGGCGGTGGCGCGCGTCGTGGGTGTCGACGGATCCGGACCGCGGGACCCCGGAGCGACGATGGTCGTGAGCGACCAAGGTGAGGTCGCGGGCTCGGTTTCCGGGGGCTGCGTGGAAGGCGCAGTGGTCGAGGTCGCCTTGCGCATCCTGGGCGGCGAACAGGAACGGGGCGTCGTGAGCTTCGGGTTCTCCGACGACGAAGCGTTCTCGGTGGGTCTCACCTGCGGGGGGACGATCCACCTCTACGTCGAACCGCTCGACTGGTGACACCCGTGCCCCCGACCGACACTCCCGTCTTCGATGCTCTCGCCGTCGCGCTCGGTGCCGAGCGTCCCGTGGCGCTCGCGACCGTCGTCGAGGGCGCGGGCCTCGGAGCCAAGCTGCTGGTCGAACCGGGGCAGCCGGTGGTCGGGACACTCGGCGATGTGGGTCTCGATCGCGTGGTCGAGCGGGATGCGCTGGCCGAACTCGGGGCCGGGCTCACGTCGACGCGCCACTACGGCGCGCACGGTGAAGCGCGCGAGCGGACCGTCGGTGTGTTCATCGAGAGCTTCGCGGCGTCACCGCGCATGATCATCTTCGGTGCGGTCGACTTCACCGCGGCGCTCGCCCGGGTCGCCAAGGTGCTCGGGTACCACGTGACGGTCTGCGACGCGCGTGCCGTGTTCGCCACCCCGGTGCGGTTCCCGATGGCCGACGCGGTAGTGAACGACTGGCCCGATCGGTACCTCGCCGCGACGGAGCCACTCGGCCCGCGTGACGCGGTGTGTGTTCTCACCCACGACGCCAAGTTCGACGTACCCGCGATCGTCTCGGCGCTCGGGACCGACGTCGGTTACCTGGGCGCGATGGGTTCCCGGCGCACCCACGAGGCGCGCGTGGCGCGACTGCGGGAGGAAGGCGTCGACGACGCCGGACTGGCGCGGGTGATGGCTCCCATCGGTCTCGACATCGGCTCCCGGACCCCGGAGGAGACTGCGGTGGCGATCTGCGCGGAGATCATCGCGCTGCGCACGGGCCGCACCGGCGTACCGTCACTGCGCGACGGCGCCGGTTCGATCCATTGACGAGGCGCGCACTCCTACAGGTGACGACGGACGAGAGGACGGTTGGCTGATGGATCTCGGCATCGAGGGGAAGCGGGCGGCGGTCGCCGCCGCATCGAAGGGGCTGGGGTACGCGTCGGCGCGGGCGCTCGCCGAGGCCGGCGTACGGGTCGTGATGTGTGGGCGCAATCGGGAGGACATCGAGGTCGCGGCGGCCCGCATCGGCCCCAATGCGACGCCGGTCGTGGCCGATGTCGGCACGGTGGGCGGAGCGACGGGGTTCATCGATGCTGCCGTCGAGACCCTCGGCGGGGTCGACATCGTGGTCGCGAATGCGGGTGGTCCTCCCGGCGGGGACTTCGCCGCGATCGACGACATCCACGCCTACGCACGCGCCTTCGAACTCAACGCGCTGTCGACGATCGCGATGTGTCAGGCCACGGTCCCGGCGATGCAGGCCCAGCAGTGGGGGAGGATCGTCGCGATCACCTCGATCGCGGCGCGCCAACCGATCGCGAACCTGATCCTCTCCAACACCGCGCGTGCCGGACTCACCGGGTTCCTCAAGACGCTCGCGCGTGAGATCGCGTCCGACGGCATCACCGTGAACAGCGTCCAACCCGGGCTCCACGCCACCGAGCGGATTACGGGTCTCTACGGCGACGTCTCGGGACTCGGCGCAGCTGTCCCTGCCGGCAAGGTCGGTGATCCCGCCGACTTCGGGCGCGTGGTCGCGTTCCTCTGTTCCCAGTCCGCCAACTACGTCACCGGCACGGCGATCCCCGTCGACGGCGGTGCCGATGGAGGTCTCCAATGATCCGTCACGTCTCCTTGCTCACCTGGGTCGAGGACGTCACCCCCGAACAGATCGAGGCCGTGACCGCAGGTCTGCGCGCGCTCCCGGCGATCATCCCCGAACTCCGCGACTACCGCGTCGGTTCCGACCTCGGGATCGACCAAGGGAACGCGACCTTCGTGGTGATCGGCGATTTCGACGACGAAGCGGGGTACCTCGCCTACCGCGACCACCCCGATCATCAGGCCGTCGCCAGGGAGCACATCCTGCCGATCCTTGCGGGCCGAACCGCCGCGCAGTACCCGCTCTGACTCGGGGGAACTCGCCTACCCTGGCCATCATGGAGCCCGAACTGCGCGATCGAGGGTTGTGGACGATCCCCAACCTGATCTCGGTCCTGCGATTGCTGGCGATCCCGTGGTTCGCCTGGCTGCTGCTCCACGACGACCGCAAGATCGCGGCCGGCATCCTGCTCGCCGTCCTCGGTGCGACCGACTGGGTCGACGGGTACATCGCGCGCCGGTTCGACCAGGGCAGCACCTTCGGCAAGATCATCGACCCCGTCGCCGACCGGGTCCTCCTGATCACCGGCGCAGTGGTGCTGCTCATCGACGGCACCGTGCCCCGCTGGGTCGGTGTCCTGGTACTGGTGCGCGAAGCGATCATCAGCGTCGCCACCGTGAGCCTCGCCGCGCTCGGCGCGCGCCGGATCGATGTTCAGTGGGTGGGCAAAGCGGGCACCCTGGCACTCATGTTCGCATTGCCGATGTTCCTCTGGCTCGACGACACGGGCCCGGGGACCGGCCACAACGTGTTGGCCGTGGTCACCTGGACCTTCACGATCGCCGGACTCGTCTTCAGTTACTACGCAACCGCGGGCTACATCCCGATCGCTCGGGCCGCGTTGCGCGATGGCCGTGAGGGCCGAAGCCCGGAGGGGTACGCGTGAAAGCCGTGATCATGGCCGGTGGCGAGGGAACTCGACTCCGACCGCTCACCAGTAACCAACCCAAGCCGATGATGCCGATCGCGAACCGGCCGATGATGGAGCACATCGTGCGGCTCCTCACCGATCACGGCATCACCGAGATCGTGGTCACGGTCGCGTTCCTCGCCAACCAGATCCGCACGTACTTCGGTGACGGCTCCGAACTCGGTGTGGAGATGCGGTACGCCACCGAGGAGACCCCACTCGGCACCGCCGGCTCGGTGCGCAACGCGGCCGACGAACTCGACGACACGTTCCTCGTGATCTCGGGTGACGTCCTCACCGACGTCGATCTCACCGGTCTGATCAAGGCCCACCGCGCGTCCGGTGCCCTCGGCACGATCGCGCTCAAGCGGGTCAACGACCCGGTGGAGTTCGGCATCGTCATCACCGGTGAGGACGGCCGCGTCGAACGCTTCCTCGAGAAGCCCACGTGGGGTCAGGTGTTCTCCGACACCATCAACACCGGGATCTACGTCCTCGAGCCGCGCATCTTCGACTACATCGCGATGGACGAGAACGTCGACTTCTCGAGCGACGTGTTCCCGGCCGCGCTCGCCAAGGGCGAACAGCTCTACGGGCACGTGATCGAGGGTTATTGGGAGGACGTGGGCACGCTCGACGCGTACCTGCGGGCGCATCACGACATCCTCGACGGACTCGTGAACGTGGAGATCGACGGGTTCCGCATGCGCGAGAACGTGTGGCTCGGCGAGGGTTCCGACGTCGATCCCGAAGCGACCGTCGACGGTCCGGCGATCATCGGCCCGAACTGTCGGATCGAGGCCGGCGCCCACGTGGGAGAGCACTCCGTCCTCGGAGGCGACGTCGTGGTGAAACACGACGCGCAGGTAGTGCGCTCCGTCGTGCACGAGCACACGTACATCGGCTCTTCGGCCCGGGTGCGCGGCGCCGTCGTCGGGCGGGCCTGCGACCTGCGCAGTCACGCCACCATCGAGCCCGGTGCGGTGCTCGGCAACGAGTGCTTCGTCGGTGAGCAGGCCGTGGTGACCTCCGACGTCAAGGTGTACCCGTTCAAGTCGGTCGACGCCGGCGCGGTGATCACGTCGTCGATCGTCTGGGAGACCAAGGGTGCGCGCACCCTCTTCGGCCGCCGGGGTGCATCGGGCATCGCGAACGTCGACATCACCGCCGAGGTCGCGACCCGCCTCGCCCAGGCCTACGGCACGTCGCTCAAGAAGGGCGCGGTGGTCACCACGAGCCGTGACACGAGCCGTGCGGCGCGTGCGCTCAAGCGGTCGGTGATCGGTGGGCTCAACCTCTCCGGCGTCAACGTGGAGGACGTCGAGTTGGCCACGGTGCCGCTGACCCGATTCCAGGT
>JBBQXR010000264.1:0-5258 GCA_038209455.1 Acidimicrobiia bacterium | reverse complement strand
AAGCGGAACTCGCCTTCGACGACGTCCGCATCGAACCGGGCGATGTTCTGCTCGCGGGAGATCCCGACTCCAACGCGGCCTTCCGGACGTTGATCGGTCACATCAACCACGAGCGTTGCGGGAACGCCGCGATGTGCGTCGGCGCGGCGCAGGGTGCACTCGAATACGCGATTCGATACATGAACGAGCGGGTGATCGGTGGACGACCGCTCGCCGACCTGCAAGGCCTCCAGTGGAAGATCGCCGATATGGGCACACAGCTCGAAGCGGCCCGGCTGCTCCTCAAGCGCGCGGTCCACCTCGCCGGTGACCACGGCACGCCGCCGCCACTCGAGACCGCGATGGCCAAGACCGCGGCGAACCTGGCCGCGAAGTTCGTGTGCGACGAGGCGATCCAACTCCTCGGCGGGTACGGCTACTCCCGGGAGTACCCCGTCGAGCGGGTGTACCGCGATATCCGCGGCCTCTGCATCGGTGCCGGCACTGTCGAGATCCAGCGCAACTTCATCGGCACCAACCTGCTGCGCGGTGCCACTCCGAGCGGCCACGCGTGGAAGACGCCGCCACGCGGGTGACCGCTCACCTGCGTGCGACGTACCGTCACCCGCGAGCAGCCGCGTACCGCGAACCCGGCGGCGCGTGGGACGTCCCAGTGCTCTCGACGGTCGTCGGTCGATCGCCTCACCTTGCGGCTGGGCTCCGAAGTCTGGGCGTTGCGCGCGGCGATGTCGTGGCGTGGCAGGCACCGAACTGGCCCGAGGTCGTCGAGCTGTACCGCGCGTGTTGGCAGCTCGGCGCCATCGCCGCGCCCCTGCACCACCAGGCCGGAACGACAGAGGTCGAACGCCTCGTGGCCACGCTCGAGCCCACGGTCTTCCTCCCCCGGGACACGCTGCGCGACCAGGTCCGGTCCCTCTCCGCCGGGAAGGCCTACGCGAAGGTGCACGCGCAGCCCGCTGATCTGGCGGTCGTGCTCTGGACCGGCGGTTCCGAAGGCGTACCCAAGGGGGTGCTCCACACCCACCGCGGCCTCGCCACGAAGTCGCGCACGATGGTCGGCGCGCACGCGTTGACCGCCGCGGATGTGGTCCTGATGCCCGCACCCCTCGCGCACATCTCCGGACTCCTCAACGGCGTGCTCGTCCCCGGTGCCGCCGAGATGCGGACCGTCCTGATGGAACGTTGGGACCCCGAGCATGCGCTCGCCCTCATCGAGTCGGAGCACATCTCGTTCATGATCGGACCGCCGACGTTCTTCGTCGGATTGATGGGCGCACCGGGATTCCGGGCGGATCGGGTCGCGTCACTGCGACTCGTCTCGTCAGGAGGCGCCGGCGTGACTTCGGCATTCGTCGAGGAAGCAGCCGCTCGGCTCCAGGCCGTGGTCAAGCGTTCGTACGGGTCGACCGAGGCGCCGACCCTCACGACGTCGACGGCAATGGATCCTGCGGAGCGGGCAGCGCACACCGATGGTCGCGTCGTCGACCCGGCCACCCTCCTCCAGATCGCCGGCGACGGCGAACTGCTCGTCCAAGGTCCGGAACTCTTCGCCGGATATCTCGACACCGGTCAGACCCGAGACGCGGTGACCGACGGTTGGTTCCACACCGGCGACCTCGCGACGCTCGACGACGGTTGGCTCACCATCGTCGGCCGCAAGAAGGACGTCATCATCCGCGCGGGCGAGAACATCGCCGCCGCCGAAGTCGAGCGCATCGTCGAACAACATCCGGCGGTTCGTGAAGCCGCGGCGGTTGGTGAACCCGATACGCGCCTCGGTGAGCGGGTCTGCGTGTTCGTCGTGGGCGACGCGTCGTTCGACCTCGACGAGTGCCGGCGGTGGTTCGTCGCCCAGGGTGCGGCCCGGTTCAAGACGCCTGAGCGCGTCGAGCACCTCGACCGCATGCCCACCCTCGCCGCCGGCAAGATTGACCGTTTGATGCTCCGGTCAAAACTGGTGTCCTGACTCCCCGCTGCCGCGGGTGACGTGCGGTCACGCGGGGTCGTGGGCGGAGAGGGCGAAGGCGACGTTGCGGTCGGGGTCCTCGACCGCGACGCGCAGGATCCATCCCGTCGGACCAATGCCCATCGCATCCCAAACGAACCAGCGCATCCGGCGCGCCCGGTCGCCCAACGCCTCCGGATCGGGTGGCCACGTTTCGCCCAGGTCGACCAACTCCGCGAGCACCATCCATGCGTCGAGCCGGCCGGCGGCCGCGCCGCGCCGGCGTCCGTGTGCACCACCACTCGCGCCGGCCCAGCCGAGCCACGCCAACGCGGTCCCGAGTTCGACCTCGGTGAGCCGGACCTCGGGCCCGTCGAGCATGCCGATCGCCGCCCGCGCGTCGCCCTGCACGGCGACGGCCGTGGCATCGCCGTCGGCCGTCCACGGGTGGACGAGGTCACGCAACGTGCGCGCGACACCGCTGTGCACGATGAGAGCAGCTCCGTCCGTCACCTCGGTCGCCACACCTCCCACCGCAGGCTCGGGCGAAGGGAAGTCGGCGTCGTGTGACCGGTACTCGGCCACCGGGTACCGCGGCTCCCAGTCGCAGAGACACTGCGGGAGTTCGAACGGGTCGGGGCCGGGCCGCACCGCGTCCCTGAGGTCTTCGCCGCGCACGACCCGCTCGTACATGCAGGTGGCCGCGGGCGGCGTACGCGGTGCGAACGGCGCGAGTTCCGACCACGGGTGGCCGGCGGCCGCGACCTCGGCGAGCGGCCCGAGACCGAACTGGCCCGCGACGTCGGTGAGCATCCGAGCCGCGATCTCGCCCGGCGATTCGAGCGCGAGGCGGTATTCCATGTGGTTCGCCGCGGGCCAGAGCTGTTTCCCGCGTTCCACGGCAGTGCGGCACCGGTCGCGCAGTTCGACCAGCGTGGACCACTCCCGCGCGTCGCAGAGGCGGTCGGTGGCCCGCAGCAGCTCGTCGAGATCGCCGACCTCGACCAGTTCGACCAGGTCCTCAGCCACCCGGGCGCGTCACTGGTTCGGGATGAACATCGACACGATCCGTTCGGACACCACCGGCTCGCCGCCGACGTCGCGCCACTCGGTGTCCATGTAGGTCATCTCCATGCGGCCGCGGCTGCCACGCTTCTCGATCGGGTCGGACACGCGCATACGCCCTTCCAACACGTCGCCCGCGACGGGCTGACGGTGATAGGTGAAGTGCTGTTCCCCGTGGAGGTAGAGACCGTCGCGCGAGTACCCGTCGTCGGTGGCCAACCCGTCCGGCGGCCCCAACCGTCCCCGTCCCTCGGGCGGTTGGAGATCCGGGTGGGCACCCGAGTGCGCCATCACGAAGGTGAACGTCGGTGGCGCCGGCACCGCTGCGAACCCCGCCGCGGCGGCCGCGTCAGCGCTCCGGAACACCGGGTTGGCATCGTGGAGGGCGCGGGCGAAGATGCCGATACCACTCGCTTCCAACCGGACGCGCAGCGGCGGGCCCCACTCGGACCAGTTCGGTGATTCCGGGGCTGCATTCACAGCACGCTCACCCCGGCGTCGACTTTCTCCCGCAGCATGTGTCCCAGGCGGGTGCGGTGCCACACCGCATCACCGAAGCTCACCTGATCGAGTTGCGACCGCTTCATGTAGAGGTGCAGGTCGTGTTCCCACGTGAAGCCCACGCCGCCGTGCACCTGGAGTGCGCTCGCCATCACGCGCTTCGACGCGTCGCCGGCCCAGATCTTGGCCGTCGAGGCCGCGATGGCCCGGTCGGGATCGTCGGCGCCGAAACACCACGCGGACCAGTAGCTGCTCGAACGGATTCCTTCGACGTCGACGAGCATGTCGGCACAGCGGTGTTTGATCGCCTGGAACGAACCGATGGGCCGACCGAACTGCACCCGGTCCTTCGCGTATTCGACGGCCAACTCGAGCGCCACCGAAGCCGACCCGAGCAGTTCGAGCGAGGAGCCGGTCGCCGCGAGGTGGAGGAGGCGCTCCGCCGCATCGGAACCACCCAGACGTTCCGCCGGGGTGCCATCGAAGTGCAACCAGCCGATCGGCCGGCTGAGGTCCATCGCCGGCTCGGCCGGCGGTCGGATCCCATCGAGGTTCACGACGAACACCGCGTCCGCGTCGCCTTCACGGGCCACCACGAGCGCGAGGTCGGCCGTCGGCGCAAACGCAACTGGATCGGGTCGACCGGCGAGAGCGGAGCCGTCGGCCCGCACCGCGGTGGCGTCCGCACTCCAGGCCAGGCACGCGGTGTGTCCCGCGAGGAGCTCCGCCACCAGGCTCGACGCGCCGCACGACCGGGCGACATCCAGGGCCACGACCGTCGGCAGCAGCGGGACAGGCACCAGGTGGCGGCCGGCCTGTTCGAGCAGGACCGCCAACTCGACCGTCCCGAGCCCCAGACCACCGTCGACCTCGCCAACGGCGACACCGAGCCAGCCGAGCTCGACCATCGCGGACCACAACTCGGGATCCCATCCCGTGCCGGACGCGTGCACCGCGCGGATCCGGGCCGGGGGGCACTCGTCGTCGAGGAACTCACGCGCCGCGTCCCGCAACGCGATCTGGTCCGAGGAGAGGTCGAAATCCATGAGTGGCGGACGCTACCCCGCCACCCGACGATTCGAAGGGAGAGGCCTGTAGGGTGCGAAGGACGACCACCAAACGCCGAGGAGCCGCAGCTGTGACCGAAGAGACGCCCGCCTACTTCCGCCACGGTGACACCGAACTCGAACTCCCCGTCGTGCGGGGCACCGAGAACGAGTTGGCGGTCGACATCGCGAAGCTCCGGTCCTCGACCGGGTTCATCACGATGGACTACGGCTACATGAACACCGGCGCCACCGAGTCGGCGATCACCTACATCGACGGCGACGCGGGCATCCTGCGCTATCGGGGCATCCCGATCGAGGAGCTCGTCGAGCGCGACTCCCCCAGTTTTCTCGAGACGTCGTACCTGCTCATCTACGGCCATCTGCCGGACAACGACGAACTCGACGAGTGGCGGTTCGGGATCCGACGCCACACACTCCTGCACGAAGACGTGAAGAGCTTCTTCGGTGGCTTCCCCAAGGACGCGCACCCGATGGCGGTGCTGTCGAGCGTGGTCAGCGCGCTCTCGACCTTCTACCAGGACAGCGACGATCCCCACGACGCCGACCAGGTGCAGCTGTCGATCCTGCGGTTGATGGCCAAGCTGCCGACGATCGCGGCCTACGCATACAAGAAGTCGATCGGTCAGCCGTTCCTCTATCCCGACAACGAACTCGACCTCATCGAGAACTTCCTCACG
>JBBQXR010000263.1:0-5260 GCA_038209455.1 Acidimicrobiia bacterium | reverse complement strand
CTGTTCGCCGCGTTGCCTGACGCCGAACATCTGGTGGTCGTCGGCGCAGACTCCGATCTCGAGCTGGCGCGCTCACACTTCGACTGTCCGGTCGTCATGGATCGTCAGCTCGTGCGGTCGCCACGGCCCCACCTCGACGTGAGGTCGGTGCTCGCCACTCGTCGCCGGCTGCGTGACCACGCCGCGGATCTGATCGTGACGCATCAGTCGAAGGCGGGGGTCATCGGTCGCATCGCAGCACGGACCTCGGGACGGGTTCCGGTGATCCACTCGCTGTCGATGGCGAGCTTCGGTCCCGGCTACGGCAAGGTCGAGAGCGCGGTGTTCCGCACGATCGAGCGTGGACTCGAACCGTTGACCGCGCGCTACGTGGTCGTCGGCGCCGATCTCGCCCGCCGGTTCGAGGTCGCCGGCGTCGCGTCCGAGAAGTTGGCCATCGTGCGTTCGGCCGCCACGCTGCCGGCGCCTCGTCCGGAATCGGCGCCGCCCGTCGCCGGGGTTCCGACCGGCCGGCCGGTGATCGTCTCGCTCGGCGCGCTCGAAGACCGCAAGAACCCGCTCGACCTGGTGCCGATGCTCGAGCGCGTGCGCGAGGTGGTGCCTGATGCCTTCCTCGCGGTCGCCGGGTCGGGCCCGTTGGCCGACGCACTGCAATCGCTCGTCGACGAGCGCGGACTGCAGGACGACGTGGCCGTGCTCGGTTACGTATCGCCGACCGAACCATTGTTGTGGCAGGCCGACGCGCTGGTACTCCTGAGCAACGCCGAGGGTCTTCCGCAGGTCCTCGTCCAGGCCGCAGCCGCCGGTGTTCCGTTCGTGACCTACGACGTCGACGGTGGACGGGAGGTCGTCGCCCTCGGTGCCGTCGGCCAAGTTGTCGCGTTGGGCGACGTCATGGGTGCGGCCGACGCGCTGGTTCGACTCCTGGTGCGCGGCGACGCAATCGAACGCCACGTGGACGTGCGATCATGGGACCGCGAGGTCATCTACTCGTCGTACCGGCGAGTCGTCGTCGATGTGGTTGGAGGTGGAGTCCGTGTTGGCTGATGCCGGACTGGCCGTCCGCCGGTTCTTGCGTGATCTGAACGAGCAGCCGTTCCCGACGGTGCTCCTCGCGATGTCGATCATCTTCGTGGGTTTCATCTACCCGACGTTCGGCGGGAGCGGGAAGGGCAGCGAGGGCGGGGTCGCATTCCCGGACCTCGTCATCGGCGCCATGATCGTCTCGTCGATGATCCACCTCCTCCGCGGTGACTGGCTCTCGCGTGACGTTGCCCGTGCGATCAGCGTTCCCATCTTCGTCATCGGACTCGCGGCGCTCATCGGTTCACTCCACGCCGGACTCCACGGTTGGATCATCAACTTCTTCATCCGGGACATCGCCGTGCTCCTGGCGTTCTTGTCCTCGATCGACATCCTGCGCCGCGGTGGCCCACGGGCGGTGCGCCTCTGTTACGGCGCCCTCGGTATCTGCATCATCCTCGCTGCCGTGCAACTCGGTACCTCGGGTGGCAACGAACTGCGGGCGAGCGGCACCTTCCCGAACCCCAACATCCCGGGCAATCTGCTGGCGATCGCGATCCTCTGCTGGACGACCGCACCGTTCCGTTGGGCCACGAAAGGCACCGTGATCTTTCTCGCGGTGGTCGGACTCCTGGCCGCGGCTTCGTTCGGATCGATGCTCCAGCTCGGCGTCGGGTTCGGCTACCTGGCGATCAGCAACGTCGACAAGGCCACCAACCTCGTCCGGGGTCGGCGGCTCCTCATGATCATTCCTGTCCTGCTCATCGCAATGGGTGGGTACTTCGCGTACAGCCAGCTGAAGGGCGGCGGCCAAACCGGGTTCAACCAGGCGCGGTTCGACCGCAGCGGGGGCACTCGCGGCCTGGTGTGGGAAGAGGCGTTGTCGAAATACTTCGATGCGCCGATGGGTGTCGGACCCGGTTCGGTGCGCGGCTTGAGCCTCAACTCCTACGCCACCGAGCTGCACTCCGAGCCGCTCGCGTACCTCATCGAACGGGGCCCGCTCGGACTGTTCGGTCTGCTGCTGATGTGGTTTGCGATGGTGAGATTGATGCCACCCGGCACCAACGCGCGCGCGATGGTCTACGCGTACATCGTGGGGAGCTTCTTCCGAGAGACCGCGCACTATCGACATTTTTGGCTCCTCATGGGGCTGGCACTGGTCACCGCGGAGCAGAACCGGAGGTCGAGAGCATCGAGTGAGGTCGTGCTCGTATGACCGAGCCACTGACCGAAACCCAGGGTGCGCCGACCAGTACCGCCCGTCGAGCCCTCGGTGGGATGGTGTGGTCCGGCCTGGGTTTCGGTGCCCAAGGCATCGGCCAGTTCCTGGTCGTGATCGTGTTCGCCCGGTACCTCACCAAGACCGACAATGGGCTCGTCGGCGCAGCGGTCATCGTGATCGCGCTCGGACAGTTGTTCACGGAAGCGGGATTCGGCCCGGCAGTGATCCAACGCGAGAACCTGACCGACGAGCACGTGCGCACCGCCTTCGCGTTGTCGATGATCACCGGCCTCGTCATGACGGTGCTCGTCTTCGCAGGGGCGCCGCTCGTGGCTGATTTCTTCCATCAGCCGCGTATGGAGGACATCGTGCGCGGACTGGCGTTCGTGTTCGCGTTGCAGGCCCCCGGCGTGGTGGCGATGGCCATGCTCCAACGTGACCTCGACTTCAAGTCGATCGCTATCGCCGAGACCATCTCCTACTTCGTCGGATTCGCGTTGGTGGGCGTTGTGCTGGTGGTCAGCGGCGTCGGCGTGTGGTCGATCGTGATTGCGCAGTTGGCCCAGGCCGCGTTGTTGACCGGTTTCCTCGTCGCCCGTCGCGCGCACCCGCGCTCGCTGCGGCCCCGGCTGGCCGAATCGAAGGATCTCGCCGTCTACGCCGGCGGGATGACGGTGGCACGCGGCTTCAACTTCATGGCGCTCAACGGCGACAACAGCGTCGTTGGAAATCAGATGAGTGCTTCGGCCCTCGGCGCGTACAAGAATGCGTACCTCCTTGCCGCCTTTCCTGCGCAGATGCTCGGTCAGGTGATGGATCGGGTGATCTTCCCGGTGATCTCACGGTTCCAGGACGACAAGCAGCGCGTCGCCTCGGCGTATCTGCGCGGCGTCTCCCTGGTCGCCATCATGACGATCCCGGCGTCGGTACTCGCCGTACTCGTCGCGCCGGAACTGATTCACCTGCTCCTCGGCGGTGGACACAAGTGGGACGACGTGGTCTTGCCGTTCCAGGTCATGGCGGCTGGTCTGCTGTTCCGGACCAGCTACAAGATCAGTGACTCGCTCGCGCGCGCAATGGGGACGGTCTACCGACGGGCGTGGCGCCAGGGCGCGTACGCAGCGGCGGTGGTGGTCGGAGCGTGGATCGGGACCGCCTACGGGCTGGGATGGGTTGCGGCCGGTGTCACCGTCGCCATCTTCATCAACTATCTCCTGATGGCCCAGCTGAGTCTGCAGACCGCCGACATCACCTGGGGTCGGTTCATCCTGCGCCAGATCCGAGGCCTGGCCCTCGCCGTCCTCGCCGCCGCCGTCAGCATCCCGGTCGTCCTCGGTTTGCGGTCGGCCATGCCGGCGGGGAGCTTGCTCACGAATGTGGTCATCATCGGCGCCGGCACCCTCGCGGCGTTGGCCGCCATGGGCCTCGCGTGGCTCATCCGGCCCGATCTGACGCTCGGCGACGACGGTCGATGGCTCCTGGCGATCATCCGATCGCGCAAGTCTGCCGACGAGATGCCGATGGACCTCCCAGCATGACGACCACCGACCCGAGTGAGAAGAAGGTCAGCCTCGTGATGGAGGTGCTGCGCCGATTCGACGATCGGGGTGTGGCCTACTGCCATTGGAAGAGCAACGACCACCTCCAGGCTGCGCTCGCCGCCGACACCGACCTCGACATCCTCGTCGACCCGGCCGGCATCGACGACGCGTACGCCGTGTTCGCAGAGCTGGCGTGTCGCCGGGGTCGGGTGGCGAACGCCCGTAACGACATCGGACTCGAAGACTTCCTCGGCGTCGACGACGAGTCGAATCGCATGGTGCACTTCCATGTGCACTACCGGCTGCCCGGCGGTGAGCGGCACAACAAGCGGTTCCGGCTGCCATGGGAACGGGTGGTGCTCGACACCCGGGTGCGTGACGAAAGCGGCGTCTGGGTCACTGCGCCGGCCGTGGAAGCAGTGCTCTTGCTCACGCGGTACGCGCTGAAGCTCCGAGGTCGCGACATGGTGCGCGGGTCGAGTGGGCCAGGTTCCGAGCTCGCGTTCCTGATGGCCCGCACCGACCGCGACGCCGTCCTCGAGGTCGCCGAGCAACTCCTGGGATCCAAGGGCCGCAGCGCGATCGCCGTGTGCCTCGATCGTGATCCGGGTACAGCCGAGCTCTACCGGTTGCGGCGCGTGGTCCTACGGGTACTCGCCAGCCAGACCAGCTCCCGCGGTCCGGCTGCATTCACGCGCCGGATGAACCGCGAAGCCGCGTGGGCGATGCGCGGGATCTCGCGCAAGGTCGCCCCCCGCCCGGTCCTCAAAGGCCGTGGCGGTACGGGTGGTGGCGTGATCGTTGCCTTCGTCGGCTGCGACGGCTCCGGCAAGTCGACGATGGTGGGCGAGTCTCGGAAGTTCCTGGCTCCGAAACTCGACGTGTATCCGATGTACCTCGGGTCGGGGGACGGCTCGTCGTCGCTCCTGCGTAAGCCGATGAAGCTCGTGCGTGATCAGGTCTTCGGCGCGGCACGCGACCGGAACACCATCGCCAAGAAGGCGAAAGTCGGCGACGATCATCCGACGGCGATGTCCGGGGCCAAGGCGATCTGGGCGCTGACCCTGGCCAACGAGAAGTCACGCAAACTTCGTCACGTGATGACGGCCCGCACCCGGGGCATGGTCGTCATCTGCGACCGCTGGCCGCAGATGCAGTTTCCCGGTGAGCTCGACGGCCCTCGGCTCACGCATTGGCGGACCGGCAACGCGGTGCAGCGGCGGCTGGCGGCCTACGAGTTGCGGCCGTACGAGTTGGCCCGCCGGTTCCCGCCCGACATCGTGATCCGGCTCGACGTCGACGTCGACACCGCGGCGCAGCGCCGACCGGAGGACGGACGGGACTACCTCGCGCACCGTATCGAGCTGGTGCGGGCGCTCGAGTTCGAGGGCTCGCTGTTCGGTGCCGTCGAGATCGACGGAACGCAGGCGCCCGACAAGGTCCTCACCGCGATCCTGCGGGCGATCTGGTC
>JBBQXR010000262.1:0-5264 GCA_038209455.1 Acidimicrobiia bacterium | reverse complement strand
GCGCGTGCACCGTCGTCCCACCGCGGGCCCAGGTGACCGGCGAGGGGTTCGCAGAAGAGCCAGATGTCGGCGGTGTAGATGTCGTACCGACCGGAAGCATCGTTCGAGTCGTCGAGAAATCGGCGGGGGTTCTGGTCGAGGAGTTCGGCGAGCCGCTCCACGAGTCGGTCGAGCACGGTCGGGTCATCGCTGAGCCCGAGCGCCTGCCGGGCGAACTCACAGCGGGATAGCACCGCCGCGTAGTTGCGGGGGAGGATGTCGGTGTCGAGCAGTTCGATCCAGTCGCGACTGTCGGTGGCCTGCGCAACCTGTGCGCGCTGCTCGTCGGTGCAGCGGGCGAGGAGTGGATTGTCGGCGAACGGGCCCACCCGCAGCAGGGTCTCTGCGATGCGGTACGAGAAGAAGGTATGGGTGTCCCGCCCGTTCACGTTGGTGAGGAGGTGCGCGATCACGTCGTCGATCGGGTCACCGGCGACGGTTGTGACCCCACCGGACGCGAGGTGGGTCAGGGTGTACAGCAAGTCGGCCCGCACGTCGGGGTCGACGCGATGGCCCCCGAACGTGCGCGGGATCTGCCAGTGGGGGAAGTGCGCGGTGTGGAGGTGCTCGACCGTCGCGGTGACGAACTCGAGGAGGTCGGCGCCGGCGGTGTGGCTGTCGACGGTCACTGCACCCATTCGGCGTACGCGGTGTGGATGCGGTCGGTGCTCCACTCGCCGTCGTGCACGATGACGCGGTACCGCAGGTCGAGGTGGTCACCGGCCGCCAGCGTGAGTGGCTCGTCCCAGAGGAACGCCGCGTTGACGAAGTTGGCCCACCCCTCGCCGTAGGTGTCGGCCCGAGTGCTCGCGTACCACGGCGACGGTGACCGCGAATTGTCCGGATGATCCATCAAGACGGCCCCGACCTCCCTTTCTGGCCCTCCGCTCGCGCTCTTGATGGGCGGTGGTTGCGTGGGGCTCGCTCCGTGCCTGCTCGCCTCCGCTGCGCTCCGGCTCGAAACGGGGCTCCGGCCATCTATTGCGAGCCAGGTGGAGGGTTCGCCGAGGGTGCGGTCGCGGGGGACGCCGTCGTCGAGGCGGATGACCGTGTCGGTCCAGTCGGGAGCGCCACGCAGCGTCAGTCCGCCGTAGCCGCCCCACGTGGTGAACGGTGTGCGGTCGAGGACGGTGTCGGTGTCGACCGAGAGCCGCTCGGTCCAGTCGATCGCGTACGCGTCCGCGTCGATCGGCACCCGGGTGATGGTGCGGGTCTCGCGCAGCCGGACCGATTCGCCGTCGGACGCGATCCACTCGAGGTCGGCCTCGATGATGTCACCGGCCTCCCGCACGGCCGTGGTCCGGAGCAATCCGAACTCGCCGTACTCCTCCCAGAAGTTCTCGCCGTTCACGAACTTGATCGTGAACCACAGCGCGTGATGCCACGGATGATCGGCCGGCGCCTCCACGCTGAGCACCGCGCCCGCGGGCGTGGTGAGCGGATGGACGAACGGTCGGGGTGCGTCCCACACGCAGGGGAGATCCATGCCGGTCGAACCTAGCGCCACGTTCGCGATCGTTCCGACGCACGAAACGCGTGCTCTTCGACGCGTTCACGGCGCCGGATGCGGGGGTCGTCGGTACGATGCCGGCGTTCGGGTGCGGAAGGGTCGGCCGGGAGTGCGGTGCGTGGGGTGACGGAACTGGGAACCGGACGGCTCCACGGAAGGATCGTGCTCATCACCGGAGCGGCGGGCGGGATCGGTCGTGCCACCGCGATGCGGGTGGCGGCCGAGGGTGCGTCCGTCGCCGCGGTCGGGTTGGACGATGCGAGCCTGGCCCTGCTCGTCGACGAGATCCGGGCCCACGGTGGCGACGCCACGATGCGGGTCGCCGACGTCAGCGATCCGGACGCGATCACCGCCGCGGTCGACGAGTGTGCCGACGAGCTCGGTGGCCTCGACGTCGCGTACGCGAACGCCGGAATCCTGCCACGGCCGGCGGCCCTGGGTGACCTCGACCTCGACGAGTGGAACCGCGTGCTCGCGGTGAACCTCACCGGCGTGACCCTGACATTCCGTGCCGCGCTCGCCCACCTCGGAGGTGACGACGGCGGGGTCCTGCTCGCGACCGGGTCCTCGCTCGCGATCCGACCCGGGACGGGCAACCTCGCCTACGCGGTGGCCAAGGCCGGGGTGCACACGCTGGTGCGCAGCCTCGCGATCGAACTCGCGCCGCGGAACATCCGGGTCAACGTGATCGCGCCGGGTGTGACCGAAACGCCGATGACGGTCGGGATTCCGGGCCATATCGACCGCGCTCTGCCCGGAGTCCCGCTCGGCACGCTCGTGCAACCAGAGGACGTCGCCTCGCTCGCGGTGCATCTCATGTCGGCCGAGGCGCGCTCCATCACCGGCACCGTGTTCAGCATCGATGGTGGACGGGCCGCGGTATGAGCAGCCAAATGAGGATCGCGGGCTTCGACCTCGTGCTGTTCGACCTCGGTGGGGTCCTCATCGAACTCAGTGGGGTCGGCGCGATGCAGGAACTCGCGGGCATTGCCAGCGAAGACGAGTTGTGGGAACGCTGGCTCTCGTGTCCGTGGGTGCGTGCATTCGAGCGGGGGGAATGCACCGCCGAGGAGTTCGCGGCCGGCATGGTGGAGGAGTGGAACCTCTCGGTCGCACCGGAAGAGTTCCTGGCCGCGTTCCGGGTGTGGCCGGTGGGACCGATGCCCGGCGCCGAGGCGCTCGTGGCGGAGGTCGGGGCCGTCGTCGCCGTCGGTTGTCTGAGTAACACCAACTCCCTGCACACCGAGGACCAGTTCTCCCGGTGGGGGATCTTCGCCACCTTCGAGCCGCGGTTCCTCTCGCACGAACTCGGCGTGCTGAAGCCCGACCGGGAACTCTTCGAGCGGGTGGCCGAGCTCGCGGCGATCGCGCCGGCGCGGATCCTGTTCCTCGACGACAACCTCATCAACGTCGAGGGCGCCCGCGCCGCGGGGTTCGCTGCGGAACACACCCGGGGTGTCGACGAAGCGAGGGCTGCGCTCGTCGCGCGCGGGGTCCTGCCGTCGGCACTCGATCGCGGCTGAGCCCGTACGCTGCGCCGATGCTCGGTTCCAACGTGATCGTCCCCGTCGACCCGCTCCTCACGGTGACGGATGCTGCGGCGGTGGTCGGGCTCTGCACCGTGTTCGGGCGGTACCGCACGTACGGCGAACTCGAACCGATCGAGATCGCCGAGGGGCCGGGGCTCGCACAACGCCACGACAGCGTCCGTAACTTCCTTGCGTCCGGCGGTCTCCATCGCGCCGACGAGCGGATCGGCACTCTCGCGGCGCGGACCAGCTACTTCCGCGAGGAGTACGCGTACGCCGGTGAGGTGTTCACGCCTGCCATCGCGCCGTTCCTCGACTCCGACCGACTCGCGGCTGCGGCCCGGAAGGTGCACGGCGGTGCGGTCGTCGAACCGCAGATCGCGTACGCGAATCTGATGGTCCCGGGTCAGGAGCTCGCGGTGCATACCGACGTGCCGGAGTTTCGCGGCGTGAGTCGCAAGTCGGTCCCGCAATGGCTGCTCGTGGTGATGCACCACTCCGGGTGCTTCGACGACTGGCGCCTCCACATCGCCACCGGGATCGCGTGGTTCTCCGATCTTGCCGGCGGTGCGCTGGCGTACTGGCCCGACGGACCCGACGGTCCGCTCGTCCATCACGCCATCCGCACCAATACCGCGCTGGTGCTCGACACCGACTCGGTGTTCCACGGGGTCGACCGGGTCGCCGCGGTCGCAGCCGATGCGATGCCGCCGATCCGGCCCGGCTGTGGGCTCAGCGCCGAGGGTGACCGCTGGGTCCTGCGCAGTCCGGACGACGGGGTACTGGCCGAGTACGACTGGTCGGAACTGCGGCTCTCGGTGTCGTGGAAGGCCTATTGCTTCGCGTCCGAGGGGGAGCGGGATCGGTGGCGGGACCACACCGACGACCTCACGCTCGACACGATCATCGAGACCCTGCGCGCCGACGTGAGCGCGCGCCGCGGGGTCGAAGTGCCGCGCGACGCCGATCTCGGGCTCACCCTGATCGACGAGTACGTGCGCTTCCCCTCCTGATTGCTCGTTCGCTCGCGCTCCTGAGGGACGGTGGTTCGTGGGGCTCGCTGCCTCGCGGGGGCGGGGGTCGGGTCAGCTGCGGGCGAGGATCTCGCCGTGGAGCACGGCGTACCAACCGTCGGGCTGCTCGGCCCAGTTCCGCCAGGCCGTTGCGATGCGGGCCAACTCGTCGGCGTCCGAAAGGCCGTACTCCACTGCTTGGGTGGCGAAGGACGACTGCACGACCCGGTCGGCCCAGAGCCCTCCCCACCACGCCCGTGACTCGGGGTCCGCGTAGGTCCACGTCGAACTCGAGACCACGACGTCGGTGAAGCCGGCCTGCTGCGCCCATCCGAGGAGGAACCGCGCCGCGTCGGGTTCGGCATCGTTGTGATGTGCGATGTCGTGGTACAGCTCGTTCCACCTTGTGAGGAGCGGATCGAGCGGCGCCCACGAGAAGCACGAGTAGTCGGCGTCGCGGATGGCGACCACACCGTCCGGGTCCACCACTCGCCGCAGTTCGCGCAGAGCGTCGACGGGCGCGGTGAGATGTTGGATCACCTGGTGCGCGTGCACGACGTCGTAGGAGTCATCGGCGACGTCGAGGCCGTACACGTCGTCGACCGCGAAGGTCACCTGGTCGGGCTCGGTGTTCACCGCGTTGGCCGCCTCGATCGCGTCGGGCGCGGCGTCGATGCCGTGCACGCGCCCGGGCGCGACCCGTGCCGCGAGATCCATCGTGATGTTCCCCGGGCCGCATCCGACGTCGAGCAGGGTCTGGCCCGCCTGGAGGTGAGGGAGCAGATATCCCGCCGAGTTCTCGGCCGTGCGCCAGCGGTGACTGCGTAAGACGGATTCGTGATGCCCGTGGGTATAGGTGTCTGCCATCGGTGGATGGTCGCAGGTGGCGGCGGTCGTCTGCGCTGCATTGACCCTCGGCAGCGTTTCGATGCCTCGGATGCAGGCCATAGCCTGCGGAACCGGCGCCGAAAGCGTGGGACGACGGGGGAGAGGCGAGTGTGGAAGTTTCGTTGACGGACGGTCCGGTGGAGATCATCGGTGCGCTCGACCTGGATCGGACCGAGACCGGGATCGCACCGCGCCGGTTGCCCGCGTGGACCCGTCCGCAGATCCCCGACCTCTTCATGGATTTCATGGTGACGCTCGGCTCCGGCGTGCGGATCGCGTTCCGGA
>JBBQXR010000261.1:0-5273 GCA_038209455.1 Acidimicrobiia bacterium | reverse complement strand
CGTCACCGGCCCGGCCGGCCAGGACGTCGCGAACCTGTGTGTCAGCGCGAACATCGACGCCGGGCAGGGGACCGACTGGCTCGGGAACACCACGACCGCGAGCGACGGCACGTACACCATCTCGGGGCTCCCGCCCGCCGGCATCAAGGTGCAGTTCCAGGATTGCAACTCAGTCGGGCCGTACCTGGACCAGTGGTGGAATGATCAGCCCGACCCGAGTCTCGCCGACGTGGTGACGATCGCGCCGGGCGAGGCGCGCACCGGGATCGATGCCCAGCTTGCCGCCGCGTCCGAGATTCGCGGGACGGTCACCGACGGTCAGGGGCACCCGCTTTCGAATATCTGCGCGCAGGCGACGACGTCGACGTTCGTCGGCGGCCTGGCCGACACCGACTCGCAGGGCCACTACGCCATCCGGCTCTCGAAGCCGGGCGACTACCGCGTGCAGTTCGTCGACTGCAACCATCCGCCGCAGTACGCCGGACAGTGGTGGCACGCACAGTCGGCCGCAACTGCGACCGTGATCCCGGTCGCGTCGGGCCAGGTCATCGCCGAGATCGACGCCACACTCTTGCCCGGCGCCGCGGGCACGATCCGGGGAAAGGTCGTCTCGGCCGGTGGGGCGCCGATGACCACCGTCTGCGTGATCGCGTACCTCCCCAACCAGTTCGCCATCTTCGCCCAGGTGCAGGCCGACGGTTCGTACGCAGTCAAGAACGTTCCGTCCGGTACGTATGCGGTCGCGTTCCTCGGTTGCAGTGGTGGTGACCCCCAGCCGGTCATCGCCGACCCGAGCGTTCCGGGCGTGACCTATCCGGCCATGTGGTGGCACGACGTTCCCCTCGACCTCGCCAGCACGTCGAACGGCGGCCCCGACCCGATCGAACAGCACGCGAACCTCGTGAACGTGGCACCGGGTGCCGATCTCACCGGCTACGACGCCTGCTTCGGTTGTGGTGCCGTCACGATCGACACGGTGACGCCCGGGTCCGACAGTGTGACGGTCGCGTTCAGCGCACCGGACATCACCGCTCATCTCGTCGCGCGCGCCACGCTCTCCGGCTCCGTCGCGGGCGTCGTTCCTGCGTACACCCTCGCGTGCTCGTCCGCCGACGGTGGTGCGGCACATTCAGTGACCGGTCCTGCCACCGAGCTCACCGTCGCCGGTCTCACCGCGGGGTCCACGTACTCGTGTCAGGTCACGGCTGCAGTTGACGGAACCGTGGTCGCAAACTCGGTGGACTTCGCCGCGGTGATCCCCCGCGCCGAGACGCCGGGAGCTTCATCTTCCGCGGGCCAGGCAGCGGCCGGCGACACCGGCGTTGCCTTCGCGTTGACCGGCGCGGGTTCGACGATCCCCGGTGCGGGGATCGGCGGGTTGCTCGTGCTGTTCGGGCTCGTGCTGCTCGGTGCGGCCCGCCCGCGCCGGTCGCGGGGTGCGTCGACCGCCTGAGCTACGACGGCGGGGGGTGCAGCTATCCGGTCACTGTGGCGGGGTGGATCTCGTTCGCCTGATGTGGGTGTCGGCGAGGAATGCGTGTCGGAGCTCCGGTCGCAGGTCGTCGAATGGTGATCGTTGCGACGCGTCGATTGCCATAGCGGCTTCCCGGAGCGGGAGCAGCGCGACGAGCTCAAATATGTCGGTGACTATGTCGTCGGGTGCGCCAAAGCTCGCGGGGTCGATTGTGTGGTAGGCGGCACTTGGATCCGCAACCCGCATCTCATCCAGCCAACGTCGCATCAGAGAGTTCGGGAGGCAGACCTCGGCCGCGACGGAACGGTTGACTGGCGGCAGCATGCGGGCCGTCTCTCGCTACCACCGTTGGCCCGCGTCGACGGCTCGCGATGGCCGAGAACCAAGACCGCTGAACCCGGCGGTCGCCACCGAGCGATCTCTGGCAGGATCCCGTTGTGAAGAAGGCTGCGTCCACGGCTGGCGCTCCAGTCGGGCGCGACGACGAGCTGATGACGTTGCGGGCCGCACTGGATACGGCGGGTTCGGGTCGCCCGAACATCGTTCTGCTGATGGGTGAAGCCGGCATCGGCAAGACACGCCTCGCCGATGAAGCCGCGACCATGGCCCGCGCCGACGGGATGCGGTTGTTCCGGGGCGAGGCCGATGCGGCACGGCGTGAACCACTCGAGCTGTGGCGCGGCGTCTGCCACGCGCTCGGAGTGGAGATCGTCAGCGATGCTGCACTCCCCGCTGAGGAGCGGCGGTGGGAGCTGCTCGAGACACTGTCCGACGCGCTGACGTCGTGCGCGCCCGCGCTGGTGGTGCTCGAAGACCTGCACTGGGCCGACGCGATCGCGATCTGGGTGCTCGATCACCTGCCCCAGGCATTGGGCGACGCGCCCGTTGCGCTGGTCGTGACGAGTCGCGATGGGGAGCCAGACATGCCCCGCCTCGACGCGTTGCGACGCGTGTCACGGCTGGTGCAGCTCGAAGGACTCGACGTCGTGGCCGTGGGTCTGCTTGCCGGTTCGGAGACCGGCGTGCCCGTCGATGCCGGCGCGCTCCACGCACGGACCGGTGGAAACCCGCTGTTCGTCCAGGAGCTCGGTCGCACGGCTGACGGCGGCTGGGTCATTGCCGACGTCCTCGACCGTTCGTTCGATCGGTTCGACGACAAGACCCGAGCTCTCCTCGCAACCGCGGCAGTCGCGGGCTCGGCGACGCCGCTGGCGCTGCTCGCCATCGCCACGGACAGCACGACAGCCGCGGTGGCCGATCGGCTCGACGCCGCCCGGCGTGCGGGTGTCGTCGACGAGGTGACACCGGCCGGCGTGCGGTTCCACCATGCGTTGTTCGCCGAATCCGCCGCACGGTTGACCGACGCCCGCACCGTGCACGGTCGACTTGCCGCGGCCTGGAGCTCGGTACCCGGCCTCGAAAGCCAGGCGGCCGCAGCCGCGCACCGACTCCGCAGCCTTGCGGGCAGCGCCGCGATCGCTCGTGCAGTCGAAGCCGCGTGCGAGGTCGCCACGGAGCTCGTCGCCGCAGGTCAGCCGGATCGGGCGGCTGGCCTGCTGCGCGGTGCGCACACAGCCGGCGGGGAATGCGTGGACCGGCCCGAGCTGCGGGCACGCGTCGCACTGGATCTGGCCCAGGTGCTCTGCGACGTCGGCGACCTCGACCCCGCGCTGGTCCACTTTGGAGAGGCTGCGGAGCTGGCCCGGGATTCTGGGGATCCGGTGCTGCGCGCGCGGGCCGAGATCGGCACCAACCTGTGGGTTGCAGCGATCCTGCCGGACCCGGCCCGGATGCACCAGATGGAGGAAGTGCTCGGACTGCTTCCATCTGAGGAACGTCACCTCCGGGCGATGCTGCTGGCCCGCCTGGCGTGGGTCGGCGGAGCCGACGTCGATGCTACGGAACGTGTCCGGGAGTGGGCTGCAGAAGCGCTCGAAGTCGCGCGGCACACCGGCGATCCCGTCTTGATCGGACAAGCCCTCGCCGTCAAGACGATGTCGCCGCGAACGCGGTCGGAACTCGACGCGCGCATCAGCGCGGACGACGAAATCGTCCACCTCGGCGAGCGCGCCGGTCGCTCCGAGCTCGCGCTCGACGGCCATCAGCGGCGATTCCATTACTACCTCAGTCATGGCGACATCGGCGCGGCCAGCCGGTCTTTGGCGCGAGCCGAGCTCATCGCTGGGTTGCTGCCCTCACCCGCGTGGCGTCAGCGAATGTTGGTCCTGCGCACGACGCTCTTCGCGGTGACGGGAGATCGGTCGGCGGCGACGGCTGCGATGTACGAGGCCGCGCGTCTCGGCGAAGGCCACATCGAACCGCTGATCCTGCTCGGGAGCGAGTTACTTGCGCACCAGACGCTGCTCGAGCTCTACGGCCACGTTGACCCGCGAGGCGAAGAGGTCTTCCGGATCGCGGCGACGATGACCAGCGACATTCCCCTGCCGTTCTTTCAGGTCCTGCGGGCCTTCGGGGCGCAGATGTTTGGTGACGAGGCGATGGTGAACGACGTGCTGCCGCGCGTTGCCGCGGACCCTGACCGGGTTTTGCGGTCGCTTTACGGCGACCATCTGCTGCGCAACCTCGGGGACACGATCGCCCGCGCGGGCGCGACGCAGTTCTCCGAACCGGTGTACCGCACGCTCCTCCCCTTTGCCGGGCTGCTCAGCGTCGCGGGCGGTGAGTGCGCCGGGCTCCCCGTCGACGACGTCCTCGGCCGCCTCGCCATGTTGCAAGGCGACGCAATCGCCGCGGTCCGTCATGCACGCGAGGCAGTGGCGCTGACCCGCTCGATGCCCGCACCGCCGTTGCTCGTCCACTGCCTCGATCACCTCGCGGACGCGATTGAACGCACGGGAGTGGATGACGCACAGGGAGTGCGCGCCGAAGCCGACTCGCTTGCGGCTGAGCTCGACATCGAGCGACCAGGACGAACCGCGGCCCGGCCGGCGCCGTCGGAGCGTGGATCGTCGAAGCCGGCCGCGATGCGCCGCGACGGGATTCTTTGGACGCTCACCTCGCCTCTCGGTCACGCCCGCTTGCCTGACAGCAACGGCCTCAGGCAGCTCGCTCGATTGGTGACGACTTCGGGGGTCGAGGTGAGCGCACTCGAACTCTCGGGACGGGCGGGCACGCCGATCGCTTCCGAGCCCGGTCCAAGCCTTGACGCTCAGGCGAAGCGTGCGTACCGCCAGCGCCTGCTTGAGCTGCAAGGCGCAATCGACGACGCCGAGGCCACCAATGACCCGGTGCGCGGCGAGCGGGCTCATGTCGAGATGGACGCGCTCCTTCGAGAGTTGAAGCGAGCCGTCGGCCTCGGTGGTCGGGACCGGCCGACCGGGTCCGACGCCGAACGGGCGCGCGTCAATGTGGTCCGCAGTCTGAAGCGCGCAATTGCGGCAATCTCCGACCAGGCCCCACTGCTGGCAGCGCACCTCGAGGAATCGGTCCGCACCGGTCATCAGTGCATGTACCTCCCGGCGCCGGTATCGGCGCTGGCATGGACGGTGGAGATCTCCGACCCGTCGTAGGACGGAACGAAACGTTCCGTGTCGGTGAACGCCTCCAGGGCGTGAGCATTCGAGACGGCCGGGCCGACCTGAGCACACCGTGCGGGATCAGCCACATCGCCATGGTGACTGCGGATATCGATGGCTTCCGCACCTTCTACGAAGAGACCATCGGCCTCGAGACGGCGGTGGTGTTCGACGCCGGACCCGACCATGCGCGCCAAGCCGTCGTCATCGCGGGCGCCGTCATGCTGCATGTCTTCGAGGTCCCGGACTACGACCCGGCCGCC
>JBBQXR010000260.1:0-5304 GCA_038209455.1 Acidimicrobiia bacterium | reverse complement strand
GATGAACAACGCAGCATCGAGCGCCACGATCGTCTGGAGATCCGCCGGCGGGTTCGCGGCCAGGTCGACCACGCCGTCGTCGACCCAGAGCCACCCCGACGCCGGCATCAGGTCAACTGATTCGTTCCGGGCCGCACCGCGCAGCGTTCGCAGGCGCATTCGGAGCAACGGCGGTGCGATCAGTGTCGTCACCAGAACCACGAGGAGCAGCGCGGCGTACAAATCCCGCCCGAGGACATGGTTGGTGAGTCCGATCGTGGCGAAGATCAGGCCCACCTCACCTCGTGGGATCATGCCGATACCGATCAGGACCTTGTCGCCGGGGGCGTTGAACACCGCGACCGCCGACACCAGCTTCCCGACGATTGCCACGACCACCAGCACCCCGGCCACGCCGAGCACGGTCGGATCGACAAAGCGGTCGACCTGTGCGGCGATTCCGATCTGGAGGAAGAAGACCGGGATGAACAGGTGCCCGACCGGCGTGAGGTCCCGCGCGATTCGTTCCCGTGCCTCCGACCGGGATAGCGCCAGGCCGGCCACGAACGCGCCCACGATCGGCGCCAGTTTCGCCACATCGGCGAGTTCGGCGAACGCCAGCGCGAAGGCGAGCGCCAATGCCACGAGCGTGCCCGCCGATCGCGAGCGTCGCTGGATGAAGCGGAACAACACGGTCCCGAGCCGACCGCCGAGGACTGCCGTCACGATCAGGAACCCGACCGCAAGGAGCACCGTCGACGCAACGGTTCCGACCGACACGCCCCCGTCGCCGACGACCTTCACGACGATCGTGAGCAACACCAACCCGAGCACATCGTCGGCGACGGCCGCGCCCAACACCGTCCGCGCCTCCACCGTGGCCAGCGCTCCCAGATCGCTGAACACGCGAGCGGTGATCCCGACGCTGGTCGCCGCGAGCGCCGCGCCGAGGAACAAGGCGGTGTTCGAGTCGTAACCGAGAGCGATCCCGGCTACGTAGCCCCCCACGAGCGGCACGATCACTCCGAGCAGCGCGACTGATACCGAGGCCCGACCCACGGCCGCGAGATCGTCGATGTCCATCTCCATGCCGACCTGCAGGAGGAGCAGGATCACGCCAAGTTCGGCGAGCACGTCGAGCGCGTTCGAGGATCCGACCAACCCGAGGAGCGAAGGCCCGATGATCACACCGGCCACGATTTCGCCGACCACGGCCGGGATGTTGAGGCGCTCTGCGATCTCGGCCGCGATCTTGGCTGCGATCAGGATGAAGAGGACGTCTCGCAGGACCTCGGTCGCACTCATTGAGTCGGTTCGACGGCTTGCAAGAGATAGCCGCGCGAACGGACGGTCCTCACTTCGAGCGCCAGCGCGGCGATGCGGCGCCGCAGCCGGACCATGTGCACATCCAACGCGTTGCGAGAGGGCAGTCCATCGGGCCAGGCGCGACGCCGGAGGGTCTCCCGGCCGGCCACGGCGCCGAAGCGTTCGATCAGCGGATCGGCGAGGGCCTGCTCCACCGGCGACAGCGATACCCAGCTCCCGCGAAACCACAGGAGTCCGTCGTCGTCGAGGTGCGGGCGCTCCTTCCCCGAGCGGGTGACGAGCGCCGACAGCCGCGCCCGGACGTCACGATCGTCGGCCGGCAGCCGGATCCAGTCCTCCAGCGGGTCGTAGCAGTTGGGTGGTGGCTCTCCCGGCTCGACCAACAACAGACGCGGCCGAGCCCCCTGCTCCAGCTCGGTACGGCGCGTCGATTCTTCGGGCCAACGCAGCAAGACGACATCCATGCGGGCCAAGGTAGGGATGGCGGGTTTCGAACGTGTTTCGAGCAGGTGAAGGAACGCGTTCCGAACTCCACCCCGCATACGGGCCGACGTCTGGGCATTTTCGAGCCCGGAGATCAAGGGTGCGCGCCGTAAGCTTCGGATCCCTGACGAACCGAGGAGTGAACGGCCGGCATGGGTCAAACGCTGAGCGAAAAAGTCTGGGAGCGCCACGTGGTCCGGCGGGCCGAGGGCGAGCCGGACCTGCTGTACATCGACCTTCACCTGATCCACGAGGTCACCTCCCCCCAGGCCTTCGACGGGTTGCGGCTCAACCACCGCGGCGTCCGTCGGCCCGAACTGACCGTTGCGACGATGGATCACAACGTGCCGACGTCGGGTCTCGAACTCGGGATCACGGACCCGGTCTCCCGCCGTCAGATCGAGGTCCTCGACGCGAACTGCTCGGAGTTCGGCGTGAAGCTCTACGGGATGGGCGACCCCGGCCAGGGCATCGTCCACATCATCGGCCCCGAGCAGGGTATGACCCAGCCGGGCATGACCATCGTCTGCGGCGACAGCCACACCTCGACGCACGGCGCGTTCGGCGCGCTCGCGTTCGGCATCGGGACGAGTGAGGTCGAGCATGTGCTCGCCACCCAGACCCTGCCCCAACAGCGGCCGGGCACCATGGCGATCACCGTCGAGGGTGCACTGCCGGACGACGTCACCGCCAAGGATCTCGTCCTCGCGATCATCGGCCGCATCGGCACCGGCGGCGGTATCGGTTCGGTCATCGAGTACCGCGGCGCCGCGATCCGGGCGCTGTCGATGGAAGGCCGGATGACAGTCTGCAACATGTCCATCGAGGCCGGTGCCCGCGCCGGGTTGATCGCACCGGACGACACCACGTTCGAGTACCTGCGGGGCCGGCCGTTCGCGCCGAGCGGCGCCGAATGGGACGCGGCGGTGGCCGACTGGCGATCGCTCGTCACCGACGACGACGCCACCTTCGACCGTGAAGTTGTGATCGACGCGAGCACGCTGCGCCCGTTCGTCACCTGGGGAACCAATCCCGCGCAGAGCGTGCCGATCGACGCCGTCGTCCCCGATCCGGCATCGCTGGAGTCGGCGAGCGATCAGGAGTCGGCGACCCGGGCGTTGCAGTACATGGGACTCCAGGCCGGCACCGCGATGCGCGACATCCCGGTCGACACCGTGTTCATCGGTTCGTGCACCAACGCCCGGATCGAGGATCTCCGCGCCGCGGCCGCAGTCGCGTCCGGGCGTCAGGTCAAGGCCGGCGTCCGCACCCTCGTGGTTCCCGGATCGTTCGCGGTGAAGCAACAGGCCGAGGCCGAAGGCCTGCACGACGTGTTCCGCGCCGCCGGGTTCGACTGGCGCGAGCCGGGGTGTTCCATGTGCCTGGCGATGAACCCGGACAAGCTCACCGTCGGCGAACGCTGCGCGAGCACGAGCAACCGCAACTTCGAGGGGCGCCAGGGCCAGGGCGGCCGCACCCATCTCGTGTCGCCCGCGGTGGCCGCCGCCACTGCGATCGCCGGCCATTTCGCCACCGCCGAAGACTTGGAGCACTGATGCAAGCCGTTCGTGAGATCGTCGCCTCCGGCGTCCCGCTCGACCGCTCCGACGTCGACACCGACCAGATCATCCCGTCCGAGTGGTTGAAGCGGGTGGAGCGCACCGGCTTCGGGGCCGGCCTCTTCTCGGAGTGGCGCGAACGTTCGGACTTCGTGCTCAACCAGGACCGCTACGCCGACGCCCGCATCCTCGTCGCCGGACCGAACTTCGGCACCGGTTCGTCACGGGAGCACGCGGTCTGGGCGCTCCAGGACTACGGCTTCCGGGCGGTCATCTCGTCACGGTTCGCCGACATCTTCCGCAACAACGCACTCAAGGGCGGTCTCGTCCCGGTGACCCTGCCAGAGCCGATCGTGCGGACGATCATGGCGGCCATCGAGGACGACGCCGCGATCGAGATCGTCATCGACGTCGTCGACCGTCGGGTCGCCGTACCGTCGATCGGACTCGACGAGCCGTTCGTGCTGGACGACTACACCCAACACCGGTTGCTCGAGGGACTCGACGACATCGGCATCACCGAAAAGTTCGGCGACGTGATCGACACGTTCGAGGCGACCCGACCGAGCTACATGCCCTCGACGCGATAGCGATCATCAACGGGTGAGCGCGATCGTCACGATGATCGCGTTGTAGACGGCGTGGGTGAACATGCCCGGCCCCAACCGTTTGAAGCCGTAGCGGAGCGTTCCGAGGACCGCGCCCACGGGCGCGATGATCAGGAACACGCCCAGGTTGCCCCGGGCGTCGGTCGGGCCGAGGTGCACGAGGCCGAAGAGGATCGCCTGGGCGATGATGCCGATCGGTGCACCCCAGCGGCTCACCAGACCGCTCATGACCAGGCCACGGAAGAACAGCTCTTCCACGAACGGTGCGCCGATCACCGCGATGAACACGATGATGACGACGGTGAGCGGCCCGCGTTGGAGTGGATCGACGAGCGAACTCCGATGGGGTTGGATCCCGAGTGCGACCAAGAGCGCCGCGATGACCGAGACGCCGATGAGCGCCGCGACGCCGAATCCGAGCCCCAGGGCGAGGTCGACCCACCGGATGCGGAACCCGAGATCGCGCAACGATCCACTGCCGTGTTTTCGGACGGCAATCACACACGCGCCGAGCAGCCCGGTCCAGAGACCGAACTGTGCGACGAGCGCGACGAGCGGGTTGCTGGTTGCGATACCGAGCCAGTCGCACAGCAGATAGACGACGACCGACAGCACGACGCCGGCGACGACACCGCCGAGCGCCAACCAGCCGGCACGGATCGGCCGGCTCTCGTCGATGACTCCCGCGACCGGCGCCGGATAGGCGGCGAACGTGGAGGGCCCGTACCAGTGGTCGGTGTAACCCGTCCACGCGTTGCCGTCCCACCAGCGCCAACTCCCGACATGCCACGGGTCGGAGTACCAACCGGACGGCGGCAGCACCGCAGACGTGGTCACGAGCTTGATCCTGCCACCCGTCAGGGGGCCGTCGGAGCCGCGGTCAGGCGGGAATCTGGTCGAGTGCGCGCTCGCGGAACAGCGCTTCGTCGACGGCGACACCCAGCTCGACGGCCAGCTCCCGCGTCTGGTCCCGGTCGAAGAGATACGTGAGGAACTCGTGGTAGTTCATTTCGTTTGCCTCCCAAGTCAGCCAATACCCAAAGGAGGTATCGGTCGGGGAGGAACCCGAACTTGAAGGTTTTCTCAGGACTGCTTCCGAGCCGGAGCGCAGCGGAGGCGAGCAGCCCGGGAGCGAGCCCCTCGAACCGGCTCCGTCAGGAGTGCGAGCGGACGGGCCGAACCGGCTCCGTCAGGAGTGCGAGCGGACGGGCCGAAGTGGCGTCAGGAGTGCGAGCGGACGGGCCGAACTGGCGTCACTTCGAGCCACCGAAGAGGGCGAGTTCACGCCACTTCCAGTGGCAGTCGACCTGGACGAAGCCGATGTCGCGCAACCAGCCGAGCTGATCCTC
>JBBQXR010000259.1:0-5316 GCA_038209455.1 Acidimicrobiia bacterium | reverse complement strand
CGTGTTGCCGGACGAGAACTTCCGGACTTCGGTGCGCGTGCTGACGGTGAAGGGTCGGCCCGCGTTCCGGCGCGCGTATTCGCACGATCCGATCCTCGTCGACTCGTGCCTGGTTGCTCACCCGCTCATCGAGTCACTCATCGCCGACGCCAAGTTCGACGCGGTGAAGGAAGCCGAGATCCGCTGCGGTTCGCGGACCGGCGAGCGACTGGTGATCGCCTTCCCGACCACCCGCTACCTGATCCTTCCCGACGATGTCGTGACCATCGGTGCCGACGATCTCGAAGGCGGACGGACCGCGATGTTCGCGGAACAGGCCGCCGGTCGACGCTGGCGCATCTCGGCCACCTCGTTCTTCCAGACCCGGGCCGACGGTGCGGACGCGCTCGCCGAACTCGTGAAGGCCGCGGTACCCGATGCCGCCGAGACCGTCGTCGATCTCTATTCGGGCGTCGGCCTCTTCGCCGGCACCGTCGCGACCAAGACCCGGTCGGTGATCGCAGTCGAGGGCAACCCCGCCGCGGTCAAGGACGCCCGCCACAATCTCGCCGCCGACAACGTGCGGGTGGATCGCGCCGACATCTCCCGGTGGGATCCGGTGCCGGCCGACGTCGTGATCGCGGACCCGAGCCGCGCCGGTCTCGGCGCCGAGGTGGTCGGCCACATCGCCGAAACCGACGCGAGCCGGGTGGTGCTCGTGGCCTGCGACGCGGCCGCGCTCGGCCGTGACGTCGGGCTGCTCGCGGCCGAGGGGTACCGCCTCACCGAGGCCACGCCGGTGGATCTGTTCCCACACACGAGTCACGTCGAGGTCGTCGCCGTACTCGATCGGTAACCGATCCGAGGCTCGCGCTACCGTCCGCGACCAACGATTTCGCAGTTGCAGCACGACCGCCGCACGCGAATCCGCACGCCGAGGAGGGCGACGATGGAGCCGACCGAGACGCAGCGCGTCGAGACCGACAGCATGGGGCCGATCCTCGTGGCGCGCGACCGCTACTGGGGTGCCCAGACCGAGCGGTCACTGCATCACTTCTCCGTCGCCGGTGACCGGATGCCGACCGCGGTGATCCGCTCGATGGCGGTACTCAAGAAGGCCGCCGCGCTGGTGAACCGCGACCTCGGGAAGATGACCGACGACGTGTGCTCGCCGCTCGTGGCCGCGGCCGACGAGGTCATCGCCGGATCGCTCGCCGCCCACTTCCCGCTGTTCGTGTGGCAGACCGGTTCGGGTACACAGACCAACATGAACGTGAACGAGGTGATCTCGAACCGCGCCATCGAGATCTGCAACTGCGAGCTGGGGTCGAAGGCGCCGGTGCACCCGAACGACCACGTGAACATGTCGCAGTCGTCGAACGACACGTTCCCGACCGCGATGAACATCGCCGCGGTCGAGGAAGTGGTCCAGCGGTTGGTGCCGTCGGTGACCGCACTCCGCGACGCGTTACACCGCCGGGCCGAGGAGTTCGCGGGCATCGTCAAGATCGGGCGGACCCACCTCCAGGACGCGGTACCGCTCACGCTGGGCCAGGAGTTCTCCGGCTACGTCGCCCAACTCGACGCCGACCTCGTGCGGAACGACCAGGCCATGTCCGGCCACTACGACCTCGCGATCGGCGGCACTGCGGTCGGCACCGGCCTCAACACCCACCCCGAGTTCGCGGATCGGGCCGCCGCCAAGATCGCCGAGCTCACCGGGCTCCCGTTCCGGTCGGCCGAGAACAAGTTCGCCGCCCTCGCCGCGCACGACGACCTGGTCTTCGCGCACGGTGCGATCAAGACGCTCGCGGTGTCCCTCATGAAGATCGCCAACGACCTGCGCTGGCTGGGCTCCGGTCCGCGCGCCGGTCTCGGCGAGTTACTCCTGCCCGAGAACGAGCCGGGCAGTTCGATCATGCCGGGCAAGGTGAACCCGACCCAGTCCGAAGCGCTCACCATGTGCTGCGTGCAAGTGCTCGGGAACGACACGGCCGTCGGCACGGCCGGTTCGATGGGGAACTTCGAGCTCAACGTCTTCAAGCCCGTGATGATCTACAACTACCTGCACTCGGTGGATCTCCTCACCGACTCGTGCCGCAACTTCCGTGAGTTCTGCGTCGACGGTCTGGAGCCGAACCTGCCTCAGATCAAGAAGTACGTCGACGAGTCGCTGATGGTGGTGACGGCGCTCAACCCGGTCATCGGGTACGACAAAGCGGCGGCAATCGCGAAGAAGGCCCACCACGAGGGCACCACCCTGCGGGAGGCCGCGATGAGCCTCGGCACCATTTCGGCCGAGGACTTCGACCGGGTGGTGCGGCCCGAGGAGATGATCGCGCCGCACTGAACCTGACGCGACGGTTCGCGACAGACTCCCGGTATGGAGCTGACCGGCAAGCACGTCGTCATCACCGGGGGATCACAGGGCATCGGGCTCGAGACCGCGCGGCTGGTCGCGCAACGCGGCGGGCGGGTGTCGATCGTGGCGCGCACCGCGTCAGCCCTGGAGGCCGCGGTCACCGACATCGGCCACGACGCTGCGTGGGCCGCAGTCGACGTCACCGACCCGGACGCCCTCGTTGCGGCATTCGCGGAGCTGACCGCGCAATCGGGCGACTGTGATCTGCTGATCACGTGCGCCGGTATCGCTCATCCCGGCTACTTCGAGGACCTCGATGCCGACGTCTTCCGTGCGCAGATGGACCTCATCTACTTCGGCACGCTGCACGCGATCCGAGCCGTGCTCCCCGCGATGCTGCATCGGGGGAGTGGCGGCCTCGTCGGGGTGTCCTCGGGTGCCGCGCTCGTCGGCGTGTTCGGCTACGGCGCCTACGCGCCCGCCAAGTTCGCGGTGCGGGGCCTGATGGAGACCCTGCGCGCCGAGTTCAGCCATCGGGGTATCTACGTGGCGTGTGCGTTCCCGGGCGACACGCTCACGCCCGGCTTCGAGCACGAGAACACGCTCAAGCCGCCCGAGTGCGCCGCGGCGTCGGCCGGGATCAAACCCAAGGCCGCGACCGAGGTCGCCGCGGCCATCGTCGGCGGGATCGAGAAAGGTCGCAAGGTGATCACGGCCGATCCGCAGACGCTCGCGCTGGCGAAGGGCGGGGCGCCGGTGGCCGCGATCGCCGAACGTCAGATGGCTGCACACGTGCGCAAGGTCGCCCGTCGTCACTGATCCGAAGCCCTCTAGTATCCGAGGTCCGTCCCCCGGCTCAGGAGCGAAACCCATGGCGATCTACGACCACCCCGTGAAGGCACTCAACGGCAAGGACGCGTCGTTGGCCGACTACCAGGGCAAGGCCGCGCTCATCGTCAACGTCGCTTCGAAGTGCGGTCTCACCCCGCAGTACGAAGGGCTCCAGAACCTCCAGGACACCTATGGCGACCGCGGCTTCACCGTCCTCGGCTTCCCGTGCAATCAGTTCCTCGAGCAGGAGCCGGGTACCGCAGACGAGATCCAGGAGTTCTGCTCGGTCAACTACGGCGTGACGTTCCCGCTCTTCGCCAAGATCGACGTGAACGGCGACGCCAAGGACGGTCTCTACGAGGAGTTGGAGCAGGCGCCCGACGTGGCCGACGGTCACACCGGCGACATCCGCTGGAACTTCGAGAAGTTCCTTCTCAGCCCGACGGGCGAGATCGTCGGCCGCTTCAGCCCCACCGTCACCCCCGAAGACCCCGCCCTCGTCACCGCGATTGAGGCGCAGCTTCCTTAGTTGGCTCTCCTCCCGTATGGCCCGTCCGCGAGCAGAGCACCAGAAAAGATGACGTAGTCAGTCGGGAATAGGTGGGGCCCGGTCAGAGTTGAGTGAGTTACCTTCAACTTTGATCGGAGCCCCTGATGGCCGAACTCGACACCCTCGCACTGCCGGTCCTGCCCCTCACTGCGGGCGTGGTCCTGCCCCAGACGGTGGTCACCCTGACCCTCGACTCGGACGAGGCCAAGGCCGCCGTGGCCACTGCGAACGACGCCGACGGGCTGGTCCTGCTGGTCCCACGGATCGACGGGCGGTACGCCCGCGTGGGCACCGTCGCCAAAGTCGAGGAATCCGGTGAACTGCCGAACGGCGTCCACGCCGCGATCCTGCGCGGTTTACACCGGGCCTCGCTCGGCGCCGGCGTGGCCGGAACCGGATCCAGCCTCTGGGTCGAGGCGAACGAGATCATCGACGAGCCCCCTTCAGCCCACACCGAAGAGATCGGCCGCGAGTTGCGCGCCGTGCTGGGCGTGCTGGCCGAGGCCCGCCGCTCGCGTCGGCTCCCGGAACTCCTGCGCACCACCACCGACCCGGCGGCGCTGGCCGATGGATTCGGTTCGTGGAGCGACCTTCCGTCCGAGCGCAAGCTCGAACTGCTCGAGGCCACCGACCCCGAGCGGCGCGTCGAACTGGCGTTGAGTCTTGCTCGCGATCTGCTCGCCGAGCACGAGTTGACGCAGCGCATCCGCCATGAGGTCACCGAGGGGATGGAGCAACACCAGCGGGAGTTCATCCTGCGCCAGCAACTTGCCGCCATCCGCAAGGAACTCGGTGACGACAATGGCGAAGACGACGTCGAGGAGTACCGCCGTCGCTTGGCCGAGGCCGACGTGTCCGAATCGGTCCGCGACTCCGTCGCCAAGGAGATCGACCGGCTCGAGCGCACCGGTGCACAGAATCCCGAACACGGGTGGATCGTCACCTGGCTCGACACCGTCCTCGATCTGCCGTGGGGGATCCGATCCGACGAGACGACCGGCGTCACCGAAGCGCGGGCCGTGCTCGACGCGGACCACACCGGGTTGAACGACGTGAAGGACCGCATCGTGGAGTACCTCGCGGTGCGCAAGTTGCGGGCCGAGCGGGGGTTCGACGAGCACGCCGACGCGGCCTCGCGGCGCGGTCACGGTCTGATCCTGGCGCTGGTCGGCCCTCCGGGCGTCGGCAAGACGTCGCTCGGTGAGTCCGTCGCGAGTGCGACGGGCCGGAAGTTCGTGCGCGTCGCCCTCGGCGGCGTGCGGGACGAGGCCGAGATCCGTGGGCACCGGCGCACCTACGTGGGTGCGTTGCCCGGGCGGATCGCGCGTGCGATCAAGGAGGCCGGCACCATGAACCCGGTCATCCTGTTGGACGAGGTCGACAAGCTCGGTTCCGACTGGCGGGGCGACCCGTCGGCGGCCCTGCTCGAGGTCCTCGACCCCGCGCAGAACCACACGTTCCGCGACCACTACCTGGATCTGGACCTCGACCTCTCGGGCGTCCTGTTCCTGGCGACCGCGAACGTGGCCGACACGATCCCCGGTCCGCTGCTCGACCGGATGGAACTGGTGCGGCTCGACGGTTACACCGAGGA
>JBBQXR010000258.1:0-5341 GCA_038209455.1 Acidimicrobiia bacterium | reverse complement strand
CTCGCTCGCGCCTCTTGTGTGGCGCCGGGGCGGACCGCATATTGCCCGAGACAGCAAAGGGCACCGGTTCGTAGGGAGATCACATGCGTCGCATTCTGGCCACACTGGCCGTCGTCGGAGGCGTGGCACTGACCACCGCAGCACCTGCAGGTGCGGTGGGGACGGTCACCGTCACGCCGGGTACCAATCTCACGGACGGGACCACGGTCACCGTGACCTGGACCGGCCTGACGGCGGGTGCCACCCCGTCGATCGTTCAGTGCAAGGACGCACCGACCACCGGCGCGAGCGGCGCGGACTGCGAGTTCCTCACCCTGCAGGTCGCGTCCGATGCCAGCAACGCCTCGGGTGCCGGTCAGGACACGTTCGTCGTCCACGACACCACCGGCCTGGCGGCGCTCAACAGTCGCACCGGAGTCCTATGTGACGGGACCCACAACGGTTCGATTCTCGTGCTGGACAACCCGAACGACAACACGACCGGCGCGTACAAGCAGATCACCTGCACCGGGAGCAACCCGCAGGTCCCCGAAACCTCGTTCGTGTGGGCGTTGCCCCTCGGCGCGGCGGCGATCGGCGGGTTCTTCCTCTACCGGCGGAGCCGCCGTCCGGCTCTCGCCAACTGACCATCGCTGCGGCGGAAACCAAACCCAAGGGAGTATCAGTGAAACGAAGCAAGCTTCGGCTCATCGCAGTGGCAGTGTCCGCTGCGTCGGCCATTGTCATCGGGAGTGTCGGCACCGCCGGCGCCTCCGGACCGAGCGGTACCAACGGCCAGACCGAGACCATCTACACGGCGGGTTCCGACACGACGTATCCCGCCATGACCCTGATCCAGAGCCTCTACAACGGAAGCCCGGGCTGCAAGATCGACGCTTCGAACCCTGCGGTCGACGCCTACACCCAGTGTCTCGCGGCCGATCCGGTCGGGACGATCACGACCGAGAACTACGACCACGACATCGTCACCGGTTTCTACCCCCAGGGCTCCGGCGCCGGCATCCGTCAGCTGACCAAGCAGGGTCAGGGCAGCATCCCGCAGGTCGACATCGCGCGGTCGTCACGTGACAAGCAGGCCAGTGACGCGAAGGGCTTGCGCTTCGTCGGATTCGCGAAGGACGGCGTGACGCCGATCAACTTCCGGACCGTCGCCGCGAACGCCGGCCAGGGAAGCCCTGCGGCCGGCTGCAAGCTCGGCGAAGCGGCCGGGAGCTGCACCGGCACCAGCGTGAGCGGCCTCACCACCGCCCAGCTCGTCGACGTCTTCGTGAACTGCAACATCCGGGACTGGCGTCAGCTCAACACGCCCGGGTTCACGATCTCGAACACCGTGGGCGCACCGACGGACCCGAAGGACTACAAGTACAACGACCCGGGCAACCTGCCGATCTACACCTGGTTCATCCAGTCGAGTTCGGGAACCGGGCTCACCTGGCAGAACTACCTCACCGGTGTCGGTGGGTCGTCCCCCGGCGTCTGCCCGTCGAACAACTCGGCTGATGTCGCGTTGCAGACGGCATACGACACCACTGCCGAGCGGACGCTCTTCGAGAACGACGCGCAGCAGATCCCGACCAGCAACGACGTCAACGGCCGCAACATCCGGTCGCAGTCGATCTGGGCTGCGTCCTTCGGTCGGTGGCTCACCGCGCTGAACGAGCGGGGCTCGAGCTCACTGATCAAGGTCAACAACGTCCAGGCCGGACCGGGGACCATCGGGAACAGCTCGTTCCCGATCACCCGCATCCTCTGGAACGTGGTGCCGACCACGGCCGCCGACCAGGCGACGCCCCCTCCGGGTGACGCAGTACCGCCGTCGGCGCCGCCGCTCGGCGGGAACCGCAAGGGCGCGACCACCGCGTTCGTCAACTGGATGTGCTCTTCGTCCGCATCGCACGGCACCAACCCGTTCAACAGTCGGAACTACTTCGACGAGATCACCTCGGCGGTCTCGGCATCCGGCTTCGTGCGGGGCACCGGCACCCAGGCGAACCCGCCCGGGAACGGTATTTGTTACAACCAGTACACCCCCAACGTCTAAATGCATCGCCCCTGACGTCGCTGAGCGCCGGGACTCGGGCGGGGCTATCAGCGCGTCCGCACGTCCAGTGAAAGTGAGGCGTCGTGAACTCCATCCTCAAGGTCGTGGGTGCCGCGGTGGTGGCCGGGTGCTCGTTCGTCGTGCTCACTCCGGCTGCCGGTGCCCAGGTCCAACCGACCCCGGTGGCATCGGAACGGCACCACGTCGATTGCGAGGACCTCGTCGCTGCGAACAGCCGTCGTCACCATCACCATGGACATGATCAGGGCCACGATGACGATTGTGGTCCGCCGCCGATGGTGCCCGAAGTTCCGGTCACCGTGGCGCTGCCGCTGACCGGTGCCGCGGTGGGGCTCGTCGCATACGGGGTCAGGCGGCGCCGCGGTACTTCGTCACCCACACCGGCTCCAGCTGCGTGAGCGTTTCCGCACGCACGCTCGTGGGTGCGGCGCTCGGTGTCTCCCTCGCGCTGGCCGGCATCGTCGGGGCAACGAGTGCGGGAGCGGCAACCGCCGCGCCGGTCGCGGTCGGTGAGCGAGTCGGAGTCGACGCGGGATCGGCGATCCTCTGGGAGGATGACGCGTCCCGCCAGGCCGAGCTCGACGCGATCGTGGCCACCGGCGCGCGGTGGTTCAGCGTCGACGTCGATTGGAACTCGATCCAGGGCACCGGGCCGTTCGGCTTCGACTGGACGGCGACCGATCGGGTGGTGCGCGAGGCGAACGAACGCCACCTCGAGATCATCGGCATGCTGGCGTACTCGCCACCGTGGGCCCGTCCGGCCGACTGTCCGGCCGGAACGACGCACTGCCTCCCGCAGCGCGTCGAGGACTACGCGCGGTTCGCGAAGGCGGCTGCGTTGCGCTACGGCGCGCACGCGTTCGACCCGTCGTTGCGGAGCGCAATCACCACGTGGCAGATCTGGAACGAGGCCAACCACGTTCCGTTCGTGCAGCCGCGTGTGGACGTTGCGCATTACACGAACCTGTTGCGCATGGCGCACGACGAGATCCGCAAGGTCGACCCCGCCGCAACGATCCTCGCCGCCGGCACATCGCCGGCACCCGACGATCCCGGTGGCCGCGACATGGCGCCCGTGACCTTCCTCGAAGGCATCTACGCGCACGGTGGCGGCGACTCGTTCGACGCCTTCGCGCACCACCCCTATTCGTTCCCGTGCAATCCGCTCCTGAACCGCAGTTGGAACGCCTTCTTCCAGACCTACTGGTTGCATCAGGCGATGGTCCGTCACGGCGACGGCGACCGGAAGGTGTGGGGTACCGAGGCCGGCGCACCGACCGGACCCGATGTGGGCGCGTGTGGCGGCGGGACCGGCGTCTCGGTGACCGAAGCCGAGCAGGAACGGTTCGTCGTCGACTACCTGCGGGGGTGGACCCAGACCTTCGGCAGCTTCACCGGGCCCCTGCTCTGGTACCAGATCCGCGACAACGGGACCGATCCGACGAACTTCGACGACCACTTCGGTCTGTTGCACCGTGACTTCTCGACGAAACCCTCGTACGACACGTTCACCCGGTTCCTGGCGGCGAACGTGGCCACGCCCGTACCCGACCCGACGCCTGCCGATCCCGTGCCGCCACCCACGAACCCGCCACCCACGAACCCGCCACCGACCGTGCCCCCACCCACGAACCCGCCACCGACGAATCCCCCGCCGTCGAATCCCCCGACCGACCCGGCGGCCTGTCTGGATGGCGGATCGGCCCACGTGATCGCAGGTCCTCAGTCGGATCGGTTCGCGACCTCGATCGACCACCCCACGACGATCGACGCGCGGACCGCGTCGTGGACCCAGGTCGATCCCTGGCCCGTCTCGATCATCGGTTCGGGTGCCGTGTGTTGGAGCGGAGGCACGGTCGCCGGCACCTACGGGCCCGATACGCCGTGGGACGTCTTCCACTCGACCGGTGCGTTCAACATCACGAACCCGGACTCCGTGGTGGAGGGGATCCGGATCCACAACTACGGCGATGGGATCCGCATTCGTGCCGGCGCGCAGCACTGGCACGTCCGCGGCGCGCACCTCTCGTACCTCCACGACGATTGCCTCGAAGACGACAAGCTCCATTCGGGTGTCGTCACCGATTCGTTCTTCGACGGTTGCTACGTGGGTTTCTCGACGCGCCCGACCGCGAGCGACACGACCTCCGACGGCCATCGTGAGATCTTCGTCGTCGACGGATCGCTCATTCGCCTACGGCCCATGCCGATGGTCTACAAGGGAAGCGCGCCGGGACACGGCGGGTTCTTCAAGTGGGACACCGACACCGCACGCTCGCCGCGCCTCGTCGTGCGTAACGACGTGTTCCGCGTGGACCAGGCCCCGAATCACGGCTCGCTCGGATTGCCCGATGGCTACGCCGTCGAGTGTTCGGGCAACACCATCGTGTGGCTCGGCAACGGTGACTTTCCGGAACGGCAGTCGTGGCTGGCGAAATGCCCGGACACCCGGATCGTCACCAATCGTTCGGTGTGGGACGACGCGGTGACGGCGTGGACCGCCAATCACGCGGCCGGGTGAGCGAACCGCCGGACGCGTGAGTTCAGCGGTGCCTGCTTACGTGCGCATGGATGCCGGGCGAGCACGCGTCGAGCGGTCGTCATCAGCGGTCAGGTCGATCTGTCGGCCGAACGCAGTGGTCTGGAGTTCGTTCCACAGATCGCGGTAGGCGATCGCCACGCGGCTGGCCGCGCGTCCGGCGACGAAGGGCTTGCCCCGCTGCGGCGCCGCTTCGACGGCGGCCGACGCGGGAATCGACGATCCCAGCAGCAGTGGCGAATCTCGCGTGAGTCGGTCGGCGATGTCACGGTGGACCCGCTTGCGGCGGTCGATCATGGAGATGAAACCCAGGAGTCGTCCGTCGAGCTTCGGGTGCTCGGCGACGTAGGTCGCGAGTTGCTCGAACGCGCGGACCGAGAGCGCCGACGGGACGATCGGTGCCAGGTAGATGTCCGCCGCGCGCATGGCGCTCTCGTTGGCCACCGTGATGCCCGGTGCGCAATCGATGAACGCAACGTCGTACCGGTCGTGCAGCGTTGCGAGCGCTTCGGTGACCCGGCGGCGCGGCCGACCGCGTGCGGCCAACTCGAGATCGAGGGTGCGAAGGGAGATGTCGGCAGGGATGAGATCGAGGCCCGGCGTCGAGGTCCGGAACGCGGCCTCCTCGAGGTTGGGCCGCTTGCGGGCGAGGTTCCGTGACGCGCCGCCGCCTCGCTTGTCGAAGCCGAGTGCGAAGGACGCGGCCGCTTGGGGGTCGAGATCCCAGACGACGGTCTGCA
>JBBQXR010000257.1:0-5348 GCA_038209455.1 Acidimicrobiia bacterium | reverse complement strand
GATCGCGGTGTCCACGCCGGTGATGACGATGCCGCTACCGATCGTGTTGGTCGCGTAGTCGTACGGGAGGATCGTCTGACCCTTGCCGAAGTAGAGACCGGCGCCGGGGCGGACACCCGCGGCGACGGGATCGGTGCCGGCGGGCAGCGACTGGTAGGACTCGACCTGGAACTTGCCGTTGCCGTCACGCGTCATGCGGAACACGCTCGGGTCCAGACCGGTCGCGGTGCAGCAGTTGCGTGAGAACGCGTAGAGCACGTCGGCGGTCGGGTCGTAGGTGATCGCGGCGAGTGAATCGCTCCGGGTGGTTCCGGCCGGCGAACCTGCGCCGCCCACGGGGAGCGCGTTGGTGAAGTCGGCAGTCGGCACGACCCGCCGGAGGGCGTTCGTGGTGGCGTCGATCTCGTACGCCTTCGTGCCGTCGGTGAGCCACACCGCGTTGTCCGACGGGACCGACGCGATTCCGCCTTCGCCACCTGCCGAGGTCGTGGTCCCCGGGAAGGGCGAGGTCGAGAACTGGTGGTTCAGGCGCAGGCCGACGTTGGGTGGGTTCGGCAGCGAAGACGTGGCACTCGGGGCAGGGAAGGTGAACACGAGCTGCGGCGCGTTGGCGCCTTCACGGCTCGAGAACGCAACCGCGTCCGCAACACCGTTGGTGAGCGTGAAGCCGTAGGCGCCGGCCGCCGTCACCTGTGCGGAGACGTCGAACTCGACCCACTGGCCGAGGGTGGCGGCCTTGCTGGCCGCGATCTGGGCGCCGGTGGTGGCCGGACGGTTGTTGTAGGTGGTCGTCGTCTCCGGGAACGTCGAGGAGGTCGCGAACAGCGTGCCGGTCGCGGTGCTGCCGTCCGTCACGAACAGGCGGAGCTTGGCGCTGGTGGGCGTGGCGGCCATCGCCGGGACCGTGAAGCGCACGTAGGGCAGGTAGGTGACGGCCTTGTTGCCGTTCCCCGACTTGAGACCCTGGATCGTCGTCTGGGTGCCGAAGTTGGAGGCAGCAGAATCCGACCGGACGTAGGTGTCCGCCGCGGCCGTGACCGTCAGCGGCCCGTTGCCGACGTGGATCAGGTCGGAACGTACGCGGGTGTTGGAACCGCCGGTGTTGGTGACGGTCAGCGCGACGGCGTAGCTGCCCGCCGCCGCGTAGGAGTGCGACGGGTTCTGCGCGGCCGAGACCGAACCGTCACCGAAGTCCCACGCCCAGCTCGCAGGTTGGTTGGCGCTCGTGTCGGTGAAGGCGACGTTCAACGGCGCGGTGCCTGACGTGGGGCTCGCGGTGAATCCGGCGAGAGGGGCCTTGGCGGTGACGGTCACCAGGTCGGTCATCGTCGAGGTGTCCCCGCCCTGGGTGTTCGAGGCGTGCAACGAGACGGTGTAGACGCCCGGGGCGGTGTAGGTGTGGGTCGGGTTGGCGAGGTTCGAGGTCCCGGCGTCACCGAAGTCCCACGCCCAGCTCGTCGGGCCGCCGGCGGTGGTGTCGGTGAACTGCACCGGCAGCGGGAACGCACCCGTGGTGGGGGTCGCGCTGAACGAGGCGGTCGGCTGCACCGAGAGGTCGTTCACGTCGAACACGAAGATCGCGCGGCGCAGCGGGTCGCCGGCAGGACGGGTTGCGCCGTCGGAGATGTAGATCTGGTCGCCCACCAGTTCGACCGCACGCGGGTCGAGCACACCGAACGGCGTGAGGTCGAGCGTCCAGTTCGGCACCGCCTTCCACGTCGTGGTGTCGACCTTGGAGAGCTTGATGCTTGCAGGCGTCGGGTCGACCGCGGCCACCAGGGTCACGACGTAGAGCTCGCTTCCATCGGGCGAGAACGTCATGCCGTTGATCGCGGCGTCGATACCGGTGATCGTGATCGCCGCGCCGAGGGTGTTGGTGTCGTAGTCGTACGGAGTGATCACCTTGCCCTTGCCGAAGTACGTACCGACTCCGGCGCGATACCCGGCGCCCTTCGGGTCGGCACCAGCGGGCAACGCCTGGTACGACTCGACCTGGAAGTGGCCGCCTGCGTCCCGGGTCATGCGGAACACGCTCGGGTCGAGACCGGTCGCGGTACAGCAGTTGCGGGAGAAGACGTAGAGGACGTCGGTGGTCGGGTCGTAGGAGAGGGCGGCGAACGAGTCGGAGCGGGTCGTCCCGGCGGGGGTACCGACGCCGCCCACGGGCAGGGCATTGGTGAAGTCGGCGGTCGGGACGGTGCGGCGGAGCGCGTCGGTCGACGCGTCCACCTCGTACGCGTGGGTGGTGTCGACGAGCCACAGCGCGTTGTCGGCCGGCACGTACGCCGAACCTTCCTGGCTGTTGGCGGTCACCGCGGGTGAGGTGCCCACGAACGGCGCGGTGGTGTACGCGCGGTTCAACGAGAGCGCAGGGATACCGGCGACCGGTGCCGCCCCTGCCAATGCAATTGCGAACAGCGTGCTCGCAGTAATTGCAACCGACACGACAAGCGCGAGAACGCGACTGGACCTGGAAACCACGGCCCGCCTCCCAATAGATAGCCCGAAGAAGGCGCAATACTACCTTTGTCTGCTTCGTCGTATCGTGGGCTGAACGGCCTACTCCGGGGTATTTCGGCGGCCTTGGTGGATTCGGACCGCCCGTTGAGGACCGATGTATCCGCCTCGGTGGGAGTATGACGGGTTCCCTCCACCGTCAATCTGCTCCCCTGTCATGACCGAATCCGGGGGCCTCGCGCTCACGCGTGGGAGGGTGCAGGCCTTGGATACCGAGCGCTTCGCCCGCCGAGCCCGCTGACCACACGGTCGGGCTGATCCGAGATGGCTGCGACCGAGTACGACGCGGTTGTGGTCGGTGCCGGACCGAACGGGCTCGTCGGTGCCATCACCCTGGCGCGTGCGGGTTGGAAGGTGCTCCTGCTGGAAGCCGCACCCACGGTCGGGGGCGGGCTGCGATCCGCGGCACTCACCGACGAAGGCTTCGTCCACGACATCTGCGCGACCGTCCACGCCATCGGTCAGGCCTCGCCCGCCTTCGCCGAACTCGACCTCGGTGACCGCGGCGTCGAGTGGTGCCACGCGCCGATCCCGCTCGCGCATCCGCTCGAGGGACGTCCCGCCGCGCTCCTGCGCCGCGACGTCGTCGCAACCGCCGCTGCGTTCGGTGCCCACGACGAGCGCGGTTACTCCCGCCAGATCGGGCCGCTCGTGACCGACGCCGACGCAATCGCGGCGTCGATCCTCTCGCCGTTCCACATCCCGACCTCAACCCTGGCGGCCGCGCGCTTCGGTCGGTCCGCGTTCCGCAGCGTCGACGGATTCGCGCGCCGGCACTTCGAGAGCGACGAGCCGCGGGCACTCCTCGCCGGCCTCGCCGCGCATTCGATGCTCCCGCTCGACGCGAAGGCGACGGCGGGATACGGGCTGTTCCTCGGCCTCCTCGCCCACGCGCACGGTTGGCCCGTGGCGCGCGGCGGAAGTGTTCGGATGGCGGATGCACTCGCGGCGATCCTGCGCGAACACGGCGGCGAGATCGCGACGGACCACACCGTGCGGGACCTGCGCGCGCTTCCTCCGGCGCGGGCCGTGCTGCTCGACATCACGCCTCGCCAGCTGCTCCGCGTCGCCGCCGCCCAGCTCACCGGTCGGTCCCGACGCGCGCTGGAGCGGTACCGGTACGGGCCTGGCGTGTTCAAGATCGACTGGGCCCTGCACGAACCGATCCCGTGGTCCGACCCCGAGGTAGGCCGCGCCGGCACCGTCCACCTCGGTGGTCGACTGGAAGAGATCGCCGCCGCGGAGGCCGAAGTCCACGCCGGCGGCCATCCTCGCCGTCCGTACGTGATCCTGGTCCAGCCGACCGTCGCCGATCCGAGCCGTGCGCCGGCCGGCGCGGCGATCGCGTGGGCGTACTGCCACGTGCCGAACGGTTCGACCGTCGACCAGACCGACGCCATCGAGGGCCAGGTCGAACGGTTCGCACCCGGATTCCGTGCAGCAATCCGGTCCCGCGCCACCATGAACACCACCGCGTTCGAGGCCCACGACGCGAACTACGTGGGTGGGGACATCAACGGCGGTGCCGGCGATCTGCGCCAACTCTTCACCCGCCCACACCCGTCGCTCCACCCGTGGTCGACCACGATTCCGGGCGTCTACCTGTGTTCGTCGTCGACGCCACCGGGTGGCGGGGTCCACGGCATGTGTGGACTGCACGCGGCGCGGCGCGCACTCCGCGACGCTCGCCTCCCGGCGCGGGACGCGCGAACGTGACCCGGTGCTGATCACCGACGCGCAACGCCGCATCCGCCTCGGCCGCCGGCACCACCTCGCCGTCGCCGCGACCACCGTGGAGACCGCGACTGCCGGGGTCGTCGGCCTGCATTCCAGTGATCCCGCGTCGGTCTTCCTCTCGGCCTCGGCACGCGTGAAACGCTTCACCAACGACCACCTCGAGGACGCGCTCTACGAACGGCGGTCGTTGGTCCGCATGTTGGGGATGCGTCGGACGATGTTCGTCGTCGACCGCGAGACGGCTGCGGTCATGGATGCCGCGTGCACCCAGGCGCTCGCCCCCGGGGAGCGTCGCCGACTGATCGGCCTGATCGAGACGCAGGGCATCGCCACCAACGGCGCGAAGTGGCTGCGCAAGGTCGAGGATCGCACTCTGGCCGCGCTCGTCGAGTTGGGTGAGGGCACCGCCACGCAGCTGACCCCGCTCGTCCCGGAGTTGCGGCTCAAGCTCAAGATGGGCGAGGGAAAGAAGTGGGGTGCCGACGTCGGCATGTCGACGCGCGTGCTGTTCCTCCTCGCCACCGAAGGGCGGATCGTGCGCGCCCGGCCGCTCGGGTCGTGGATCTCGAGCCAGTACCGATGGGCCCCGACGGACACGTGGATCGGAGGACTCTCGACGATCCCGCCCGCCGAGGCTCGGGACGCGCTGCTTCGCCGGTGGCTGTTCGCCTTCGGCCCCGGGACGCTGCGCGACATCACGTGGTGGACCGGCTGGACCCAGCGCGCGGCCAAGACCGCGCTCGCGTCGCTCGACGCGGTCGAGGTCACCCTCGCCGACGGCGGCAACGGGTACCTCCTCCCCGACGACACCACCACGCAGCGCGCGACGCGACCCTGGGTGGCATTGCTGCCCGGACTCGACCCGACGGTCATGGGGTGGAAGGAACGCGACTGGTACCTCGGCACGCACGGTGCCGACCTGTTCGACCGCAACGGCAATGCGGGACCCACCGTATGGTCCGACGGGCGAGTCGTCGGCGGCTGGGCCCAGCGCCCCGATGGGCACGTCGTGGTAGAGCTCCTCGAATCGGTGTCGAAGTCCGTCGAGACCGCGGTGCAACGCGCCGCGATGGATCTCGACGCCCGACTCGACG
>JBBQXR010000256.1:0-5349 GCA_038209455.1 Acidimicrobiia bacterium | reverse complement strand
GCTGAATGGCGATGGTGACCGTAGAGTCCGCCTGACCCGACCGGGTCGAACGACGAGAGGGAGCAACCGATGACGCACGGCAGCGAGAGCGTGGAGATCGAACGGGATCCGGCGACCGTGTTCGCGGCCATCGTGGACGTGACCCGGATCGGCGAGTGGAGTCCCGAGTGCATCGGGGCGCGCTGGATCGACGGTGCGACCGGTCCGGCCGTGGGTGCGAAGTTCGCCGGCGACAACCGCCTCGAGCTGGCCGGCATCCCGGTGAAGAAGTGGACCACCACCTCCGAGGTGACCGAGTACGTCGCCGACCGCGTCTTCGAGTTCAGCGCCGAGGGCTACACCACCTGGCGGTACGAGTTGGAGCCGACCGGCACCGGCACCCGCGTCACCGAGTCCTACGACTACACGTCGCAACCCGGCACGCAGACCTTTGTCTACGAGAAGCTGCTCCGTCGGCCGGCTGCGATGAACAAGGGCATGCGCCGGACCCTCGACCGGATCAAGGCATCGGTCGAAGCGAAGTAGCCCGATCCCCGCACTCGGCATCCGTCGAACTCGTCATGGCCCGCCACAGCGCCGGACTGATCCTCCACCGGTCGGCATCCAGTGGACGCGAGGTCCTCCTGGTCCACCCCGGCGGTCCGTTCTGGGCCAAGAAGGACGCCGGCGCGTGGTCGATCCCGAAGGGCGAGGTCGAGGCCGGGGAGGATCCCCTCGCGGTCGCCCGGCGGGAGTTCACCGAGGAGCTGGGTCTGCCGGTGCCCGACGCCTCGCCGCAGCCGCTGGGCGAGGTGAAGCAGGCCGGGGGCAAGGTCGTGACCGCGTGGGCACTCGAGGCCGACATCGACGTGACCACCATCACGAGCAACTCGTTCGAGATGGAGTGGCCGCCGCGGTCGGGGCGGATCGGCGAGTTCCCCGAAGTCGACCGGGCCGAGTGGTTCGAAGTCGACACGGCCCGCGAGAAGCTGAACGCCGCCCAGGCTGCATTCCTCGACCGCCTGCCCGCCGTCGAACGGTGACCGAAGCGACGGCACCGCACGTGCTCGACTGAGCGGATGCTGCATCGCCGTCACGGACTCCCCGAGGATTGGGCTTCGATCGTCGACACCCATGTCGCCATCTGGGCGCTGCTCGACGCGGCCGATCGGGACGCGATGGCCGCAGCTGCCGACTGGCTGCTGCGACACAAGCACTGGGAGGCGGCCAACGGATTCGCGTTGACCGACGAGATCACCGTGACCATCGCGATGCAGGCCGCGCTCCTCGTGCTCGGTCTGGGCGTGGAGGAATACCGCGAGGTGAGCGCGATCGTCGTGTACCCGAGTTCGATGGTGTCGCGCGGCGAACACGCCGGACCGATCGCCGGCACCGTGTCCGACGGTCCCATCCCGATCCTCGGCGAGGCCCACGACCGTCGCGGGCCGATCCTGCTCGCGTGGGACGAGGTCGAGGCTGCGTCACGCGTGATCGGTACCGGTAACAACGTGGTGCTGCACGAGTTCGCCCACAAGCTCGACATGCTCGACGGGGTCCTCAACGGCAGCCCGCCGCTCGGCGACCGGGTGGACGCCGAGCGGTGGCGTGCGGTGTGCACCGAAGCGTTCACCGCGCTCGCCACGGGTGACGACCGGCCGCCGCTCCAGCCGTACGGCGCGACGAACCCGGCGGAGTTCTTCGCGGTCGCGACCGAGGCGTTCTTCGATGTCCCGGCCCACCTCGAGCAGCACGAACCCGAACTGTTCGGGATCCTCCGCGACTTCTACGGTCAGGAACCGCCGGAACGGCCCGAATCGCCGCGCTGACCTCCGAAACGGGTTCGCCGGTTCGGGTTCAGCGCTTCAGGCGCGGTCGGCGGCACCGGCGTCGACCGACCCGCCGAGCACGCGCTCGCGGGTGAGGTCGATCGCGGGCATCTCGCGCGCAGCGAGCAGCTCGCTGAGGACGCCGGCCAACGTTGCGTCTGACTCCAACCGATCCCCCACGTGCTGGGTCGCCGCGGTGAGCGAATCGAGTGCGCTCACGAGTTCTTCGTCCCGTCGCAACAGGTCGCCATGAATGGCGGCGATCTTCGAGTGCATCATGAGGAACTCGTCGCGTTCTCGACGCCGACGCTTCGACCCGAACATCAGAACCTCCCCGGAACCCGACCCCTGGGAAGACCGTAACCCCGGACCGATCGCATCCGATGGACCCTCCGGCCGTGTGGCATGACGAGCACCGGCGTGTCCGGCCAGATGTATGTACTCCGCGTTTCGGGAATTCGACTTAGGTCTCCGCGCGTATAGCTAAGCCGAATTCCCGAAAGCCACCGAACATGATTTCGACCGCCGCGTTCCAACGCAAGAAGATCCCGTCCACCACCCATGCGACACGACAACTCGAAGTGGCGAAGGAGTGGGGCCGCCGTGCTCACAAGGGCGGGTGTCACACCCCGCCAGTACGGTCGGGCGGGTGATCGACGAGACCTTCGCCAACGAAGCCCTTGGGACCCTGCGCGAACTCGTCGCGGCGCCGAGCGCCGAGTTCCGGGACGGACAACTCGAGGCGATCGCCGCGCTCGTCCTCGAACACGCGCGCGTGCTCGTGGTGCAACGCACGGGGTGGGGCAAGAGCGCGGTGTACTTCGTCGCCACCCGCCTGCTGCGGGATCGGGGCTCCGGACCGACGGTGATCGTGTCTCCGCTCCTCGCCCTGATGCGCAACCAGATCGCGGCGGGCGAGCGCGGTGGGGTCCGCACCGCGACCATCAACAGCAACAACCGCGACGACTGGGACGACATCGCCGACCGTCTCGGCCGCGACGAGATCGACGTGTTGCTCATCTCACCGGAACGGTTCGCCAACGCCGCGTTCCGGGAGTCCGTGTTGCCGACGCTCGCACCGCGCGTCGGGCTGCTCGTCGTCGACGAGGTTCACTGCATCAGCGACTGGGGCCACGACTTCCGACCCGACTACCGCCGCATGGCCTCGGTGCTCGAACTGCTCCCGGACAACGTGCCCGTCCTCGGCACGACCGCGACCGCCAACGACCGCGTCGTCGCCGACATCGAAACGCAGTTCGGCACGGGGATCCGCACCATCCGCGGATCGCTCGCCCGGACGAGCCTGGTGCTCGACACCCTGCGCATGCCGAGCCAACCCGACCGTCTCGCGTGGTTGGCCACCGTGATCCCGACCCTGCCCGGAACCGGGATCGTGTACTGCCTCACGATCGCCGATTGCGCACGAGTGACCGGGTGGCTCGCCCACCACGGCATCGACGCGGCGTCGTACAGCGGCGAGACCGATCCCGAACTCCGCAATCACCTCGAGGATCGCCTGCTCGCCAACGACCTGAAGGTGCTCGTCGCCACCTCGGCACTCGGGATGGGCTACGACAAGCCCGACCTCGCGTTCGTCATCCACTACCAGTCGCCGGGTTCACCGATCGCCTACTACCAACAGGTCGGGCGGGCCGGGCGCGCCCTCGCCGACGCGCACGGTGTCCTGCTCAGCGGGTACGAGGACCGCGACATCCAGGACTACTTCATCCGCACCGCGTTCCCTCCGGCCGAGATCGCCAACGCGATCGTGGACCTGCTCGCGGACCGCGGCGACTGGGTGCGCATCGGTGACATCGAACTCGAGGTGAACATCCGGCGGGGCCGGCTCACCACGATGCTCAAGATCCTCGAGGTCGAAGGCGTGGTCGAGCGCGACGGCACCAAGTACCGCCGCACCGCGATGGAGTGGTCGTATCCCACCGAACGCATCGAGAACGTGACCGCGCAACGGCGCGCCGAGCAACAGGTGATGGACGACTACATCGACAGTCCCACGTGCCTGATGGCGCTCCTCGGTCGTGCGCTCGACGATCCGACGGCCACCGCGTGCGGCCGATGCTCCCGGTGCACCGGCACGAGCCTGCCGGTCGACTTCGACCACGCGCTCGTCATCGAGGCGCAGGAGTACCTCCGCAGCCAGCCGCTCACGATCGACCCGCGCAAGATGCAGGCGGTCGGTGGTCGGATCCCGGCCGAGCTCCAACTCGAGCCGGGCCGGTCGCTGTCGTTCCTGGGGGACGGCGGGTGGGGCCGCCTCGTGCGCGAGCAGCGCGCCGCCGGGCACTTCACCGACGAGTTGGCCGACGCCGCCGTGCGGTTGATCCGCCAGTGGGGCCCCGAGCCGGGCCCGACGTGGGTCACGAGCGTGCCGTCCACCCGGAACCCGCAACTCGTCCGCTCGTTGGCCGAACGCATCGCAACCGGGCTCGACCTCGCCCACATCCCGGCGGTCGTGACCACCCGCACCACCGCGCCCCAGACCGAGATGGAGAACAGCGCCCAGCAGCACCGCAACGTCATGGACGCGTTCACGACCGTAGACCCGGTCCCGTCCGGCGCGGTGCTCCTCGTCGACGACATCGCCGACTCGCGTTGGACGCTCACCGAAGTGGGGCGGGTCCTGCGGGCGGCCGGGGTCAAGGCCGTGATCCCGGTGACGCTGGCCCAGGGCAGCGCCGACTGATCGTGGAAGTGGCTACCGTCACACGGTTTCGCCTCGATGAGTGAGCACTCACTCATCTAAGGTCGCCGGGTGCCTTCACCGCCCCTTCTGCGCGACTCGGTCATCAACCCTCAAACTCCCCCGGCCGCGGCGCGGACCCGGGCGGCGGCGCTGCCGCCCGAGGAGCGACGGGCCCGGATCGTCGCCGCCACCCTGCCCCTGTTGCTCGCGCACGGTTCCGCGGTCACCACCCGTCAGATCGCCGAGGCGGCCGGGATCGCCGAAGGCACCATCTTTCGCGCCTTCCCCGACAAGGAAGCCCTCTTCGCCGCCGTCATCGAGGCGGCAACCGACACCGATTCGGTCGACGCCGCACTCGACGCCATCGAGCCCGCCCTCCCCCTGGAGGCCCGACTGATCGCGGTGGTCGACATCCTCCGCCGTCGAGTCTCCGAACTCCTCCAACTCCGGACCGCGATCGGCATGATGAAGCTCCCCGAATCCGGGTCGGTCTGGCCGGACCGGCACCCGTCGACCGACCTGCGCAAGATCGCGAACGTGATCGAGCCCGATCGGGCCCTCCTCCGCCGGGAACCGCTCGAAGCCGCGCACGTCCTGCGCGGGCTCACCGTGGCCGGGACCCATCCCGCGCTGACCCTCGACGAGCCGCTCACCTCGGCCGAGATCGTCTCTCTCCTGCTCGACGGCATCCGGGCGCATCCGGACGCGGCGGCCGAGACCAACGGAGCGGCATCGTCATGCTGATCCGCCTCATGCGCACGTATCTCTTCCGCTACCGCGGCCTGCTCCTCGTGGTGCTCGCGCTCACGTTCGTGCAGACGATGGGCACGCTGCTGCTTC
>JBBQXR010000255.1:0-5356 GCA_038209455.1 Acidimicrobiia bacterium | reverse complement strand
CTTCGGGATGCTCCCTGGTGGTGCGAACAACAAGTTCCTGCTGATCGGCATTGTCGAGGTCACGGGCGGCTTCATCGTCGCCACGCTCCTGCGCTGAACTCCCGACGGCGGCCCGGCCCTCACCGGGCGCTAGTTACAGCCCTGTCGTTCCCCACAACGTGGGGAGAACTCTGTGGATAACCCCGGAGTGTAGGTAGATACGGGGCGAATACCCGCTTAGTCCGGACCCGATGCGGGGTCAGTGGGCGGTGTGGATGCCGAGCAGGTGCATGTCCTCGCGGCAGTGGCGGGGCGCATCGGGGGCTGTCGGCGCGCCGTCGTCGTCACCGTCGGCGTCCGGTTCGGGGGTGGCCGTCATCGTCACCTCGGTACCGCACACCATGCAGCGGTAGCGGTAGTCCACCGGCATGAGCCGCGAGAGATCAGGTTCGTCCGGCGGGGGCGGGGCCATCATCACCCGCACGATCCGGACCCCGATCAGGTAGATCGCCAGCGCCGCGAGGATGGCGATCAGGACCCGGACCGCGTCGGGCATCAACCCAGCCGTTCGATGATCGTCGCGTTGGCCATGCCCCCACCCTCACACATGGTCTGGAGGCCGTAACGGCCGCCGGTGCGCTCCAACTCGTTGAGCAGCGTGGTCATCAGGCGTCCGCCCGAGCAGCCGAGCGGGTGACCGAGCGCGATCGCGCCGCCGTTGACGTTGACCTTCTCCATGTCGGGGTGGTGTTCCTTCTCCCACGACAGCACGACGGGTGCGAACGCCTCGTTGATCTCGATGAGGTCCATGTCGTCGATCGTCATACCGGCCCGTTCGAGCACTTTGGTGGTCGACGGGATCGGTCCGGTCAGCATCATCACCGGGTCGACGCCGGCGAGCGCGAACGCGTGGAACCGGGCCCGCGGCGTGAGCCCCAACGCAACGGCCTTCTCCTCACTCATGATCAACAGCGCGGCCGAACCGTCGGTGATCTGACTCGAGTTCGCGGCAGTCACGACGCCATCGGGCTTGAACGCGGGCTTGAGCTTGGCGAGGGTCTCCATCGACGAGTCAGGGCGGATCCCCTCGTCCTCGGCCATCATCCGGGTGCCGTCCTCGTTGGTGACCTCGATCGGGACGATCTCCCGCTCGAACCGACCCTCGGCGCGGGCGCGCGCCGCACGCTGATGCGACTGGACCGAGAACCGGTCGTTGTCCTCACGGGAGATGTTCCACTTCTCGGCGATCATCTCGGCCGAGATTCCCTGCGGGACGAGGTTCGGGTAGCGGGCGAGCATTTCCGGTCCGAACGGCATGCTGCCCTGGGTGAACGACGCGCCCATCGGCACGCGACTCATGCTCTCGACTCCGGCCGCGATCACGATGTCGTACGCGCCGGCCATCACCCCTTGGGCTGCAAAGTGGGCGGCCTGTTGGGAAGAACCACACTGACGGTCGATGGTGGTGCCGACGGTGCTCTCGGGGAAACCGGCCGCGAGCGCGGCGTTGCGCCCCACGTTCACCGCCTGATCACCGACCTGCATGACACAACCCATGATCACGTCTTCGACGAGCGCCGGATCCACGCCGGTGCGCTCGACGAGCGCGCGCAGCGAGTGCGCCGCGAGGTCGACCGGGTGGGTGGCGGCGAGTGATCCGTTGCGCCGTCCGAGCGGAGTCCGAACTGCATCGACAATGACGGCGGTGGGCATCGGAACGCTCCAGGGGAGGGAGAAAAGGGGGACCTTCAGTGTACGCCCCTCCCTCTGCGCCGTCCCCGTGCGTAGCGCGGCAGGGAGCGCAGCCAATCAAGGCGCGCGGGCCGGTTCTGTAGTGTCCCCACCCGTGCGAGACATGGACAAGGCCCTCGGTGACGGCGGTATGGCGCTCCTCGGCCAGCTCGGCGTGAACTTCGTGCGGTACGGCGAGGGGTGGGTCGAGGCCGAGTGGAACCCGACCGATTCGGCCTGCAATCCGGTCGGCGCGGTGCACGGCGGCGTCTACGCGGTGGTGCACGACGCGGCGATGAATTTCGCCACCAACAGCGCCCTCCAACGCGGGGAGAGCGGCGCCACCGTTTCGATCACGTACTCGACGATGCGCGGGGCCAAGGCCGGCGAGGCGCTCGCGGTTCGCGGCGAGGTCATCCGCCTTGCCCGTCAGATTGCGTACCTCACCACCACCATCACGAATGCCGACGGCGACGTGGTCTCCACCGCCTCGGGAACGTTCATCCTGCGACGCCGCGACCCCGCTCCGGCGTGACCGCGGGGGAGTCCACCGCGCGCCGAGCGAGCTGGACCCAGCGGACCCGCTTCGGGTGGATCGTCGAGACCGCGCTCGGCATCGGCCTGTATCTGCTCTACGACGAACTCCGTTCGCACGTGTCGGGCTCCGCGCGCGTCGCGCTCCGGCACGGTTACGACATCGTGCGCTGGGAACGCGCCGTCGCGATCTACCAGGAGCACCGCATCCAGCAGGCGTTCATCAGCTGGGGTCCGTTCCTGTCGTTCTGGAACATCTATTACGGCACCATCCATTTCGTGATGCCCGTCGTCGCACTGGTCACGCTCTGGAAGCGGGCGCCGGCGCGGTACCTGCGGTGGCGCAACGTGCTGCTCCTCATGTTGACGATCGGGGTCCTCACCTTCTGGGCGTATCCGCTGATGCCGCCGCGCCTCATGCCGCATCACTACGGATTCGTCGACACCGCAGCGCGGTTCTTCAACTTCGGTCCACAACAACGCGTGGTACTGCACCATGGCGTTCCGACCGCCGCGTCGCGCGCTGCGTTCGGCAATCTCTTCGCCGCGATGCCGTCGCTCCACGTTGGTTGGTCCACGTGGTCCGCCCTGGCGCTGGCGCCGGTGATCCGCCGTCGGTGGCTCCAGGCGCTGGTCCTGCTCTACCCACTGGTGACGACCTTCGCGATCGTCGTCACCGCGAACCACTGGATCCTCGACGCGGTCGGTGGTTGGGTCGTCCTCGGTGTCGCCTGGCTCGTCGTGGTCGGGATCGAGCGGCTGCGCGGGATCCCGCCCCTCACGCGCTACGCGTAGGTCCGCACCAACTCGAGCACCGCGGCGGCGTCCGGACCGGTTGCCACCAGCGTGGTCTCGGCCGGATCCCGACGCCGCGCCGCGACCAGGCAGAGCTCCGCGGCGCGGCCGCGCACGATCGTCGCCGGGTCGTCCTCGAGCCCGAACTCCCACGCGTCGCCGTTCGGGCCGGTGAGCGCGAACGCCACCGGACCGTGCAGCGTGCGTTCCGCCCGCTCGAAGGCGTAGGGAACGGTGCGCCAGGCCAGCCGGGCGATCGGGCGCAACCGGTCGGTGGGCACGAGGGCGACACCCAGACCCGCGGCGACATCGCCCGTATGGATCCAGCATTCGCTGAGCCGGGTGGCGGCGAGCGTGCGGACACTGAGTTGGCCCATGACCCACTGCACCCGCGCACCGGAATCGGCCGCGGCCAACGCGGCCCGGAGTTCGGCGGCACCGGCGCGCCACTGCGCACCGACCGTCGAACGGTCGGCGCCCCGCGCGTGCTCGACGCTCGCGGTCGCGGCGTCGTCCACGGACGACTCGCCGCCGGCGCGCATGAACTCCTCGACGTCGCGACTCAGGTCACCTCGGAGACTCGCCAGCCCGAGCTGGTCGGTCTGGGTGAGGTGCACGACCACGTCCGCCACGTCCCAACCGTCGCACGGCGTGGGTCGACTCCAGCCCGCGGCATCGAGCGGCCCGAGCAGCGACCAGAGCTCGTCATGCTGCGCGTGGAGATCGGCGAGCAGTTCACGCACGGGGCGGTTCCGATCCGCCGTCCACCGATCGGATCGGACCGAACGCACGCTGGGCGAGTGCCTCGAACTCTTCGGGGTCGAAGCGCACCGAGAAACCCGCGTCGGTGTGCTCGATGTCGAGCGAAGGGCAGAAATACCCCTGGCCGTCGACGATGAAATACGGGGAGCCGACGACCCCCCGCCGCTGCCCTTCCTCGTACTCGGCGCGCACGGCTTCGGGGTCGGCATCGCGGGCGACGAGGTCGTGGGCGGCCGCGATCTTCGAGAGCACTTCGGGGTCGCTGACGTCGAGGCCGTCCTCGAACAACGCGTGACGGACCGCGAGGCTGACGGCCTCACCGGTGGTGAGGTCCTGGGTGTAGGCCAGGGAGGCCAGCGCGAGCGCCGGCACCGACGTGCGCGGGAACGTCGCCGGATCGAAGCCGACGAAGAGATCCGGTGCCACCGCAGCTCGGAGGGCCTCGATCTCCTCCTGCGCCTTGGCCGGTGCGAGCGGCTCACCGTTGACCCATTCGAGGGGCCACGCGTTCATCAGCATCGGCCGCGTGCTGCCCAGCTCGTCGCGCCGCTCGGTGAGCCGCCGCAAGCCCACGTGGGTGAACGGGCAGACGATGTCGGCGAACACAGTGACCACAACGAACTCCTCTTCGACGGCCGGGGCAGTCTCGCAGCCGTTCGTCGATCAGCCCTGGTCGAGTCGGCGCAGGAGGTGTTCGCGTGCGGCCGCGTCTCCCGGTCCGCTGCGTGCCGCGAGCCGTTCGGCCACCGCCAGCCGGTGCTCCACGTCCACGTTCCCGCCGTACTTGAACTTCGCCTGCACCGCGTCGACCGCGATGTACAGGCCCCGGATCGCCCGCAGTTTGGGTCCGTGTTCGGTGGGATCCACCACCTCGACGTCGGGTTGCAACGCCCCCAGTTGCTCGCGCAGCACCGCCGCCACCGCGTCGGGTTCGTCAACGATGGTTGCGGTACCGGTGAGCTGCACGCCGGCGTAGTAGGTGGTGGGGATCCCGAAGCGCGGATCCTCGTCACCGATCACCTTCCACGTCGACGGGATGTACGACCAGTCGCCGGCCACACTCATCACCACCCGGTCACGTTCCTCGATCGCAGCCCAGATCGGGTTGGGCCGCGCCAGATGCAAGGTGATCACGTCACCCTCGAGCACGAACTGGGTGGGCACCACGACCGGGACGTCCCGGTCCCGACCTCCCGCGACCAGGTGCCCGAACGACTGCTGCGCGACGAACGCGCGCCACTCGGTTTCGTCGCCGCGGTCGACCCCGTGAATGAGCATCCGGGCAGTCTTCCTGGCCGGGGTTCGGGCGCGTCGCCAATTCGAACCGATGCGCCGGACGCGCCGCTACCCTCGACCCATGGTTCCGACGCTCGTACCACTTCCGGGCCCGGTCGAAGCCGTCGTCCGTGACACCGGCTTCTCCGGTGTGGTGAGCATCACGCGCGGAGCCCAGACGCTCGGCGCCGGCGCTTACGGCGTGGCCGACCGGGACCGGAAGGCTCCCATCCATCTCGACACTCGCTTCGGAGTGGCGAGCGGTGCCAAGGCCTTCACC
>JBBQXR010000254.1:0-5356 GCA_038209455.1 Acidimicrobiia bacterium | reverse complement strand
CGCACCACCGCCGCCCGGCGTGATCCTTCCCACCTGATCTCCCCGCACGCGAAGGCCGCCGACTCCGCCACGAGCGGGTCCGGGTCCCGCACGAGGCCGATCAGCGTCCGGGCCGCGGGGGAGACCACCAGCGGTGCGAGTTCGGTCGCCCGGCGCCGGACGGTCGGATCCTCGTCACCCGCCGCCTGGGTCCACGCCCGCCGCGCCCGGATCGCAGCCCCGTGGCGGACCAGCGCGCCGAGCGCCGTCACCCGGACCCGGGCATCGGGTGCATCGACGGCCGCGGTCAGTTCGTCGGCGTGCCTGCGCACCAGCGGTCGCCTGATGGCGTAGCCCGCATAGCGGGCCGCGCGGTCCAACGGACGCTCGTCCGGGCCTGGCCCATCGGAATCTCGTTCGGTCGGAATCGAATCGACGCTACAGCTCGGGCCTCCGTGGGCCGATGCCTGTGGGCATGGGACTGGCTGAATCGTTGGGAGTAGTCCGTCGTCGGATGATCGGCGGCTTCTTCGTCGCGCTCGCGATCGTGAGTGCGGCCGTGATCGGTCTGTTTGCGGTGACCGCCGGCGCCGGATCGGCGAGCGCCCCCCGTCTCGCCGTGACCCACGTGCGGTCGGCGGTTCCCGAGGCGAGTTCCGGAGTGCTGCCCGCGGCCGCGGTCCCCACCACCGATGCGGCGCTGGCCGCCGCGGCGTGGAACGCCGCGCACCCGCCGCCACCACCACCGCTTCCCGTGCCGGCCGAACTGCCCGACGCGTCGGCGCACCGCGACCTCGTCGACATCGGGCGCATCCAGATTCCCAAGACCGGCGTGGACCAGACCGTCCACGAGGGTGTCGAGCAGATGGTGATCGACGCCGGTCCGGCGCACTGGCCGGGCACCGCGGCGTTCGGTGGCTGGGGCAACGTGGTGCTCGCCGGTCACCGCACCACTCACACCGAACCGTTCCTCCGCAATGCGGAGTTGGCGCCCGGGGACGAGATCATCCTGAGCGACTCGACCGGTATCTACCGGTACTCGGTCACCGGCGTCGAGGTGGTGCCGAACACCGCCCTCTGGATCAAGGACCAGCATCCGGGTCGCACGCTGACGATCTTCACGTGTCACCCGATCGGGAGTTCCGCGGAGCGGCTCATCGTCCATGCGGAACTCACCTCCGGATCACGGCCCGGCGCCTGACTCCACCACGACGGGTGTGGGTGCCCGCGCAACGCCCGGCCGACCTGTCAGGCTGACGGCGCTCATGGACTCGACCCTCGAACCACCGCGCGGCCCGACGCGACCACCGCCCGAATCGGCCGCCGGTGATTCCGATGGCGTGCCCGACGGCAGCCGGCGGATGTCACGTGGCGCGAAGGTCCTCATCGCCGTGGCCGCACTCATCGGCGTCATCGGGGTCGTCGGTATGTACGTGAAGCTGCCGTACGTGATCTTCTCGCCGGGCGATGCCACCCCGGTCGGTCCCTACGTGCACATCACCGGCACCCGCTCCTTCCAACACAAGGGCCAGGTCCTGCTGCTCACGGTCCGGGTCACCACCGGCCGCCCGAATCTCTGGCGGTTCGTCGAGGCGAGTCTCGACGACGACAGTCGGGTGATCGGCGAGAAGCAGTATCTGGGGAACGCGCCGCGCGGCAAGGTGGAGCGCCAGAGCGTGCAGATGATGGACGAGTCGCAACTCGCGGCCAAGGTCGCGGCCCTCGATCGTCTCGGATACAAGGTGACGGTCACCGGCGACGGGGCCCGGGTGCTCCAGGTGGTCGGCAAATCGCCGGCCGACCGCGCCGGACTCCGAGCGGACGACGTCATCAAGGAGATTGACGGCACGCGGATCCAGATCCGGGACCAGGTCGGGCAGATGGTCCAGGCCCAGCCCGTCGGTACCACCTTCACCGTCAATGTCGACCGGGACGGGAAGGAGCAGACGGTGCAGGTGACCAGCGCCGCGGCGCCCTCCGGCGAACTGAGCGGCAAGCCGTACTTCGGCATCGGTGCCGGGACCGATGGCTTCAAGGCCGAGTTCCCGTTCCCGATCACCATCGACCCGGGTGACGTCAGCGGGCCGTCGGGCGGGCTCGCGTTCACCCTCACGATCATCGACGACCTCACGCGCGGCGACCTCACCGGCGGACAGAAGGTGGCCGTCACCGGAGAGATCGACAGCGCCGGCAACGTCGGCGAGGTCGGGGGAGTCGCCCAGAAGGCGGTGGCGGCGCGTGCGGCCGGCGCCACCCTCATGCTGGTGCCGGTCCCCGAGGTCAAAGAAGCTCGGACCCGGTCCGGTTCGATGAAGGTCATCGGGGTGCGCACGCTCGACGAAGCCCTGCGTGCCATCGCGCACAACGGTGGGCAGACGCTCCCGGCGCGCGCGGCCGCCTGAAAACATCGGGTCCTCGGTCCGCGTGCCGATCGCCCGTACCATGGTGCGCCCTGATTACACCGAGGTGTCTCCGTGTCTGATGTACACCGTCGTGCGGCGGCCAGTGCCCCGCGACTGAGTCCCGAAGAAGTCGCGACCCGCGGGTTTGCCGCGTCGTTCCGCGGCATCTCCGAACTCGAGGTCCGCAACTACCTCCGGCGCATCGCCGACGAGATGACGACCGCGCAGGCGCGCGAGGAAGCACTCCAGGTCCAGATCGAGGAACTGCGGGAGCAGGTCAGCAATCCGCCCGTCGTCACCGAGGACCGGCTGCTCGACGCGCTCGGCGAGGAGACGGCCCGCGTGCTGCGCTCCGCGCAGGAGTCGGCCGAACAGATCCGGACTCGGGCCGAGGAGAAGGCAGCCGCCGCCATCGCCGAGGCCGAGTCGGCCGCGACGGCCGTCCGGGAGGAAGCCGACACCGACGCGCGTGCCATGCGCGACGCCGCGCAGACCGCGGCGGCCGCGCGCGAGGACGAGGCCACGGAGTACGCGACGACGTTGCGCGCCGAAGTCGACGCCGAGGTCGAGCAACTCCGCACCACGACCGACGCCGAACTTTCCGCGGCGCGCGAGTCGTCGATCGCCGCGGCCGCGGCCGAGGTCGACGCCGCGAAGGAAGCCGGCCGCGATCTCGTCAACGAGGCGCGCGCGGTACGTGAACGGATCCTGGCCGACCTCGGCCGCCGCCGATTGTTGTTGCAGGCGCAGATCGACGAACTCCGCGCGGGGCGTGACCGTCTCCTCGACGCCTACCGAGTGGTGAAGCGCACGCTCGGCGACGCCACGCAGGCCCTCGTGCAGGTAGAGGCGCGCGCGGGTGAGGAGTTGTCCGGTCCTGCGCCGATCCTTGACGTGCCCCCGGTCGACGGCGAGATGGCGGCGCTGGCCGGCGAACTCACCGGTGAGGCGGGCGCACCCTCGGTGGAGGTCGAGGCGCTCTTCGCCCGGCTCCGGGCCCAGAGCGCGCCGGTCACACCTGGGCACGAACCGACGCCGGAGCCCGCGGCCGCACCGAAGTCCGACGCCGCACCCCAGGACGACACCACGCCCGAGGCCGAGCCCACGCCGGTGGCGGAAGCAGCATTGGCCCCCGATCCGACTCCGGCCCGCACCCCGAAGGTGGCACCGGCGCGAGCGAGCACGAAATCCACGCGCACGGCGACCGCGGTCATCGAGACGCCGGCTCCGGCTCCGATCGAAAAGCCGGCGCCCCCCACGCCTACGCCGACACCCGTGGACCAGACCGACACCGTCGGCGCGGTCGCCACCGCTGCACCGGCCACGATGACGGGTCCGGTCACCGACGACGAAGCGCGCGCGGCACGCGGCGCAGTGCTCGATCCGCTCCAACGCGAGCTCGGCCGCAAGGTGAAGCGGGCGCTCCAGGACGAGCAGAACGACGTGCTCGACCGGCTGCGGACCGTCAAGGGGCGCCCGGCGGCGGAAGAAGTCCTGCCGACAGCGACCGAACAGATCGCGGTGCTCGCAGCCACACTGCGTTCGCCGGTCGATGCCGCGTTCGCCGGCGGTCGGAACGCGATCGGCGCCCGTGACGGGATCACCACCGCGCCCGCCACGATGATCGACGGTCTCGCGGCGGCGATGGTCGAGCGACTCCACGAGCGTCTGGTCGAGGCGATCGACGAGGCCGGGAGCGACGAAGCAGCCGTCACCCAGCGGCTCGGTGCGCGGTATCGCGAGTTCAAGGGACAGACCCTCGATGCAGTCGTCGGCGACACGCTGGCCGCCGCGTGGGCGCTCGGTGTGTACGACGCGGCGCCGGCCGGAACGGTGCTGCGTTGGGTTCCGGCCGAGGTCGGGACCTGTCCGGATTGCGACGACAACGGCCTCGAACCCACCGTGCGCGGCGACGCGTTCCCCACCGGGCAGCTGCATCCGCCCGCCCACCCGGGTTGTCGGTGTCTGCTCGTCCCGGTGTGGTGAACCGGCCCGGCCTGCTCCGAATCCGACCCTGACCCGCATCTAGGCTCCGGCGATGCGCGTACCCCCCGTTCGCCGGAGTTCCCGAGGTCGCTTCCGCGTTCGCGCGTGGATGCTCATCGTCATCGGGCTGCTGGTCGTCCTGTTCCTCTCCGCCCGCGGACTGGCCAGCTTCTACACCGACTACCTCTGGTTCGATTCGGTCGGCTTCGGATCCACCTGGCGAGGCCTGCTCTGGGCGCGGTTCGCGCCGGCGGCCGTGTTCACCACGGTGTTCTTCGTGATGATGCTCGTGAGCCTGAGCATCGCCGACCGCATGGCGCCGCGCACCCGTGCCCTCGGTCCCGAAGACGAGATGCTCGCCCGCTACCAGCAGACCGTCGGTCCGTACACCGGTCGGCTGCGGATCGCGATCTCGCTGATCTTCGCCCTCCTCGCCGGTGGGAGCGTGGCCGGCGAATGGCAGCGATGGGTGCTCTTCACGCACCCGCAGAGTTTCGGGATCAAGGACCCGCAGTTCCACAAGGACATCGGCTTCTACATCTTCCGGTTGCCGTTCCTCACGTTCCTCTTCGACTGGCTCTTCGCCGGTCTGATCATCGTGCTGATCGTCACCGCGATCGCGCATTACCTCAACGGTGGCATTCGTCTCCAGTCGCCGTTCCAGCGCGTGACGCCCCAGGTGAAGGCGCACCTGTCGGTGATCCTTGCGTTGATGGCGTTCACCAAGACCGCGCAGTACTTCCTCGGCCGCTACGAGTTGAACTTCTCGGCCCGGGGTGTCGTCGAAGGTGCAGGAAAGACCGATGTCGCCGCTCAGCTCCCGGCGTTCAACTTGCTGATGGTGATCTCGATCGTCGCCGCGGGCCTGTTCGTCTGGAACATCTGGCGTCGCGGATGGGTGCTGCCCGTGATCGCGGTGGGCCTGTGGGGATTCGTCGCGCTGGTGATCGGCACGATCTACCCGGCGGCGTACCAACGATTCGCCGTGC